>JALUPA010000761.1 GCA_027054335.1 Ardenticatenaceae bacterium | reverse complement strand
CCCGTCGTCACCGGCATTGTGGTCATTGCTACTTTGCTCAGTCCGTTTACAATTGCTACAGTGATTACAGTGTTGGGCTTATAGGGCTGAGATTGGTGATTGGCAGATTGGAGATCGGTTGAAAACAACAGGCACTCTCCAATCTCTAATCGCCAATCTCTAGTTTCCACAATTATGAGAACCAAGTGGCTACCAATTTTGTTATTTTTTCCCTTTTTGCTGGCGGCGCAGACGGATGTGCAGTCGGAGGCGGCGTATGCTTACGGGCAGATGATGCAGTTTCGCCTCACGGCCGTTACCCCGCCCATCACCCAAGTTACCCTCCATCTGCAAACGTCCACTTTTCCCGCCGAATACATTGTGCAGCCCCGCTTTACCCAGATTGACGGCCGTCTTGCGACGCAGCACGATCTGGATTTAACGCAAATACCGCTGCCTCCGTTTACGGCCGTCACTTACTGGTGGACTTTAACCACAGCGGACGGGACACAAATTGAAATCCCGGCGCAGCGCTTTGTTTATCAGGATGACCGTTTTGCCTGGCAAGGGGTGACGGGAGACGGCATTACCATCTTCTGGGCCGGTGAGGATGAGACGTTGGGCGCCACAGCCCACGAAATTGCCCGGCAGACGCGAGAGCAGTTGCAGCCGGTTTTGGCGTTGGCCGCAGACGAACCAGTGACAGGGTACGTCTATCCCTCGTCTGCCAGTTTACGTTCCGGGCTGCGGCTGGCGGGGCTGGATTGGCAGGATGGTTTGGCTGATCCGCGTTTAGATGTGGTTTTGGCAACGGCCGTCAACCAACGCACCGCCGCTTCTGATCTGGCCCAAAGTTTGCCGCCGGCAGTGGCCCGGCTGCTGCTGTACCGGTCTGTGGGGGACAATCTGGCTAACCTGCCGCCCTGGTTGGTCTGGGGTCTGGCTGGCGCTGACGGGGAGATGAGTCCAATGTTGGCTGCGGCCGTGCGCGACCAAACAACCCTCCCCCTGGCCGAGTTGTGCCAAACTTTCCCGGATGAACAAAAGGAACTGGCTGTGGCGCAAAGTGTTTCCTTTGTGGCCTACTTGCGGGAACAATTTGGTGCGGAGATGGTGGGGGCGTTGACGGCCGTTCTGGCAGAGGGTGTGGGATGCGATACGGCCGTGCAGCAAGTGCTGGACAGTTCCTTAGACGATCTCAACGATGATTGGCTGCAAGCGGTTCGTCCGCCTACGGCCGTGCGCCAATTCTTCAACCAAAATGCACTTTGGTTGGTATTGCTTCTTATCACATTTACTCTTTCGCCCATCATTTTGTGGCAGATAACAACCCGACGACCCCATTAACGCGCCTCTAATGCAACTCTAACAGGTGTGCGGTATAAAGGTGACAGTCACTGGGGAAGTGATTGTCACCTAAAAAAATCAAATCGAGGAAAAGACCATGACAACAGCAGAAAAAACAGCAAATACCTACCATTTCAAAACCGAAGTAACCCAGGTACTCAACATCTTGATCCACTCCCTCTATAAAGATCGGGATATTTTCTTACGGGAACTCATTTCTAACGCTTCTGATGCTTTGACCCGTATGCAGTTTGAGATGTTGACCAACCATGACGTCCTGGACCCGGATACAGAATTAGCCATCCACATTGACGTACCGGACGTATCGGAGGGCGAGCCGAAGAAAATCATCATCAAAGACAGCGGTATTGGCATGACCAAAGAGGAGATCATCGTCAATTTGGGTACCATTGCCCAATCCGGCGCCCGCGAATTTTTAGCAAAACTGAAAGATAACGGCGACATTTCTGCCGAAGATGTGATCGGTCAGTTTGGCGTCGGCTTTTATTCCGTGTTTATGGTTGCCAGCGAAGTGCGGGTCGTGTCGCGCAGTTACAAGAAGCGAGCCAAAGCAGTGGCCTGGATTTCGGACGGTGGTGAAGAGTTCCGTGTGGAACCGGCGGACAAGGCAGACCGGGGTACGGAAATTCACATTACCCTGCGCCGGGATGCAGAGGAGTTTGCCAGCGAGTGGAAGCTGAAGGAAATCGTCAAACGTTACTCTGATTTTGTCGCTTTTCCCATTTACGTGGGCGAGACGCAGGCTAACCAACAGACGCCGTTGTGGCGGAAACGGCCGTCTGAAGTAAAGCCAGACGATTGCCACAATTTTTACCGCCAGATGACGATGAACTTTGAAGACCCGCTGGCGGTCATCCACTTCTCCTCCGACGCGCCGGTAAATGTGCGAGCGCTCCTGTTTATTCCGGCCAGCCGTGAGCCGGGCATCCTCTCCAGCCGCAAGGAACCGGGGGTGATGCTCTATTCGCATAACGTCCTCATCCAGGAATATTGCACCGATTTGCTGCCCCAATGGCTGCAATTTATTGACGGCGTGGTGGATTCTGAAGATTTGCCCCTGAACGTAAGCCGGGAGTCGGTGCAAAATAACCGTCTCATGGCTCAATTGGGCAAAACCATTACCAAGCGGGTTTTGCGTGAACTGCGCAAGATGGCCGAAGACGATCTGGAGAAGTATGAAAAATTCTGGCAGGAATTCGGCCGTTATCTGAAAGAAGGCATCGCCATTGATCCCACAGCTAAAGAGGATGTGCTGCCATTCCTGCGCTACCAGTCGTCCAAATCGGAAGGCAAGCTGATTTCTTTAGATGAATATGTGGAGCGCATGGGAGAGGATCAAGCAGCAATTTATTATGTGTTGGGCGACAGCCTGTCATCAGTTGCTCGCAGTCCGCACCTTGATCCTTTCAAGGAACGCAACATTGAGGTATTGTACTGGATTGATCCGCTGGACGCCCTCATTGCCCCGGCTTTGGGCGAATATAAAGAAAAGCCGTTCAAGAATATTGATTCCGCCGGGCTGGATTTGCCGGAATTGGCAGATAAATCGGAGGAAGATACGGAAAAAGCCCTGGAAGCCCCGGAACTGGAGGAATTGACAGAGCGGTTTAAGAGCGTATTAGGCGACAAAGTGACAGAAGTACGGCCGTCTAAAGCCCTGCGTAACAGCCCCATGCGTCTGGTCAACCCTACCGACGCCGTCGGTACAGAAACCTACCGTATCCAGCGGCTGCTCAACCAGGATTACGAAGTACCCCAGAAAATCGTGGAACTAAACCGCAGCCATCCCCTCATCGTCAACCTGGCCCATCTGGTCGCCAACAAACCGGACGACGCCGTAATCGATCTGACTATCGAACAGCTTTATGACAGCGCCCTGCTGCAAGAGGGTCTGCACCCCAACCCCGCGGAAATGCTGCCCCGTATTGAGCAGCTTTTGGCCGTGGCGGTGCAGGATGAGTTGGGTGAGTAATTAGAAATTGGGTAACTGGGCAATTACTCAGTTACCCAATTTCTAATCCCCTAATAGTTCCCATCCAATACTTTCTGCTTCTCCGGCATTATGGCTTTCTTCCAGAATGACGATAACGGCATAACGCGGGTTTGACGCTGGTGTGAAGCCCAGATACCAGGCGTTGGTACTGCCTTCAGGGCCGGAAAGGACGAGAGTGCTGTATTCGATACGGCCGTCTTTCCTTAATACCTCAACTACATCCCGCGCCACAAAACCGGAAACGGGCGTAAGGGACTGTCCCACAGGCGGTTCCGGCTGCCAATTGCCGTTGGGGTCTTGCACGGCCGTAACCAGCCAGGGCAGCGGCGCCTGCCCATCATTGCCCAAAGCAGCCCAAGCCAACGCCAATTGGATAGGCGTCAGGAAGAGATTGTCCTGCCCGATACCGGCTAACAGGGGATCGTCTACGGGGTCGGGCACGGCCGTTTCTGCTGCCAACGGTAAATCAGGGATTGAGTAAAAGCCAAAATCCGTAAAAATTTTGTCCAATCCGGCAGCGCCCCATTGATCGGCCAGGTCTTGCATGGGGGCGGGGCAGCGGTAACGCAGCACGTCAGCCCAGGTTGTTGGTTCCGGCGGCGGGCTGGCGCATTGTACCGTCTGCCCGTCTACTGTGATGGGACGGGCGGCGTCAGTTACTGTCTCGTCCAGGGCAATCAGACCTTCATCCAGGGCGGCGGCAATGAGGAATGGCTGCAACAAAAGCCCCGGCTGGTACTGTCCCTGCACCGCTCGATTGAGCAGCGGAGCCGCATCGTCTTCGCTCAACGTCTCAAACTGCTCGTCCAGCAAATTAGGGTCGTAACCGGGGTGGCTGACCAGCGCCAAAATTTCACCCGTCTGCAAATCCATGACCAGGATAGCGCCGGCGTGATCGGCCAGGAGGGAATCGGCCGTTTCCTGCCAGGCGGCGTCCAGCGACATCTGCACATCCCGGCCGATTTGCGGCTGGTGTAGAACACGGCGGGCGTATTCCGCCCCAAAATCATCTGAATTGCCGCGCAGGATGGCGTTGTAACCGGCCTCTACGCCGGCAGCGCCGTGTCTGAAGCTGTAGTAGCCTACAGCCGGGCCAATGCCAGGAAGGGGATAGTAGCGAGTCAAATCGTTTTCCTCGCCAGCGGTTTCTGCCAAAATGACGCCATCTCTGTCCAGAATCGCGCCGCGCCGGATGCGCAGTTCCGCTTCTACCAGCCGGGGATTATCTTCGCGGGCCAGCAGAGCCGGGGCGCGGACGACACTCCAGAGAACAAGCATGGCGGCTACGGCCGTAAACCCGATGAGGATGACGGCCGTTTCCTGGAGCAGTCTGTTATTGATATTGTCGTTTTCTTTGTGGGGACGCTGATTAACGCTGCTGGAGGCTGATTTTTGTTTCCCTGCCGACGCTTGTTGTGAAATTCTGTTTTGCCGGGGAGCGGCTATCACGCGCTGACGAGCCGGAACACTCAGGTAGATGAGTAAGCCGATCATAATGCTGCTGACGAGCAGGGAACTGCCGCCGTAGCTGACAAAAGGCAGCGTCACGCCGGTCAGGGGCAGCAGCCGGGTGACGCCGCCCATGATAAGGATGGATTGAGCGGCAAACAAAATAGTAATTCCCGCCGCCAGATAACGACGAAACGGCCGTGTCTGCACCAGAGCAATTCGCATTCCCCGCTGGGCCAGAATCATAAAACAGGCGACGGCCGTCAGGCTGCCAATCAGCCCCCACTCCTCGGCAATGGCGGCAAAAGCAAAATCGGAATGAACGACGGGGATGTATTGGGGAAAGCCCTGCCCTACGCCCTGCCCCAATACGCCCCCGGCAGCCAGGGCGTAAAGCGATTGCACAATCTGAAAAGCGCGATCCACCGCCTCCGGCCAGGGATTCCACCAGGCCTCTACGCGCAGGGCCACCACGTCGAAGGCAAAGTAGGCAAAGACGCCGGCCGCCAGCAGCAAAATCAGGCCGATGCCCACGTATCGCTTGACGCCGGTTGCCAGGTAAAGCAACGCCAGAAAGAGAACAAAGAACAAGGTCGCCGCCCCCAAATCCCGCTGCCAGACGAGCAGGATCATAGACAGCCCCCACATGAGCAGCAGCGGGCCGAGATATTGCAGCGCGCCCCAGAAGCGATTTTGCTGTTGGCTGCGCTGGATGGCCGCTTCCCGTTCGTCAAAGTAGCTGGACAGGAAGATAACCAGAAGGAGCTTAAGCAGTTCGGAGGGTTGGAAGAAAACGCGGCCTATCAGAGGCACAGGCAGCCACAGCGCGGCCCCGTACCCGGAGGGATTGACGCCAAAGATGAGGGTAGCAGCCAGTAAAAACAACCCGATAAGGAGCAGAGTGTAACGGTAACGGCGCAACGGCCGTAAATGCCGGGGCAAAATAGCGATGATGAGCATAACGGCCGTGCCCAGTATCACCCACACTACCTGCCGCGCCAAAAAATTAGCCGCCAGTCTGTCCAGCAGCACAATTCCCCAGCCCGTAAAGAGGGCCAAAATGGGCAGCAGAAAAAGATCGTGTCCCGGCTTATACCGGTTAAGGAGGAAAAAGGCGGCGGCGACAGCACCCAGCCAGACGACCGGCGCCCAAAGGTGCTGCCAGGTAATGCCCCCCGTCCTGACCAGACTCAGGGCGATGGCGTTAACCCACACAAAAATGGCGGCAATGAGGAGAAGGAGGGGTTCGGTACGGCCGTTACTTTCCAGGTTCAGAATGAGTTGATAATTGTTCAAATTTGAAATCAGGCGCGAATTTTTTTGTGGTGTTTTTTTAACTCTTTGGAAAAGACCTTTTTCATTTTTAACAACCGGTCTATCATCCAATTTCTAATATCTGCCAGAGTTTCCTCGTCGTTGTCTATTGCACCTTGCCGATACACCGCTATTCGTGACGCTCTCTTTTCATCCAGACGTTCCCATTCAAGAGGTTCACCATATTCTTGCTCAATTCGCTCTCGATCTTCGGCTAAAACATCAAAGAGACGTTTATTTTTATCAAAATCCCCCATGTCTATATAAAGTTCGGCTCGCACTCGCCTGCCTTGCGCGAAAGTTGCCCCGTAAGTTACACCATAATAACCGGATGTAAAAGAATACCAATTTTGAGGTTGCCCAACTTTCGCACCTGTAAATTTATGCGTTTCACGGAGATCATCTATTAATTTCTGAAAGTATGCCCGATATGCTTCGCCTCTTGATGAAACTGTGGTTTCCGAACGCTTGCGTTGCGTTTTTTGCCATTCATTGGGAAACACGACCGGTTTGAAATTAAAAGCGGGTTTTGACTCGTCAATCTGAAGAACCTCAATAACTACGCCAAAAAACTGCGTTTCAGAATCAGTGCGCTGGTTCAACCATTCCAAAGCTTGTCTATGCTCATCCCGAATTGTCTCGGCAATCCAAACAACCGTAAAAGCATCAAATCCGGATGCGTATGTTAAAAGTTTGCCTAAGTGATCGTGATCTGTCTTGGTTAACTGGTTCTCGATAATAACAATTTTTCCCGTGCCCAAATCTTTAGCCAGGATATCCAATGAGAAATCACCAACATCAGCTTCTCTTTGCGTAAGTTCCAATTCAAGACCTAACGTTTCACCAAGTTCTTGGATGTGATCAGCCAGCCACGGAGTAAAATCTCTGGCTTCATTTTCCCATATTT
>JALUPA010000760.1 GCA_027054335.1 Ardenticatenaceae bacterium | reverse complement strand
GGCCGCTATGTGTGGAGCGAAAAGCCGCTGGTGATACGCTTTACCCACGACTCCCTTACGGTTTATTCCGACTTCGCACCGGTGGAGCAGGGCAGGGCGGGTAGCACCCTGCGGGAAGCCTATCTGTATGTGAGCCGGCATTTTTTTCCTGCCGATGGCCGCCTGCCCGACTCCCTGTTGTTTGCCAGTCCGCAATACAACACCTGGATAGAACTGCAATACAACCAGAACCAGGAAGATATACTGGCCTATGCCCGGGCCATTCTCGACAACGGCTTTCCCTCGGGCGTGCTGATGATTGACGACAACTGGCAGACCGACTACGGGGTGTGGGACTTTTCCCCGTTGCGTTTTTCCGACCCCAAAGCCATGATTGACAGCCTGCATGCCCTGGGCTTTAAGGTGATGCTCTGGGTGTGTCCGTTTGTCAGCCCCGATTCCGAAGTGTACCGCGAGCTGGCGGTCCGCGGGTTGCTTGTTTTTGAAGATTCGGCCAGAACACGGCCGGCCATCGTGCGTTGGTGGAATGGGGCCAGCGCCCTGCTCGATTTGTCGAACCCTGCCGGTGCCGAATGGTATGCCGGCCAGCTCGATCGCCTGCAACGGCAGTACGGGGTTGACGGCTTCAAGCTCGATGCCGGTGATGCCGGTTTTTACAGCGGTGTGTATGCTCACCGCGACATACTGCCCAATGAGCACACCGGCCTGCATGCGGCAGTCGGCCTGCAATATCCGCTCAACGAATACAGGGCGTCCTGGAAAATGGCCGGTCGGCCGCTGGCCCAGCGGCTGCGCGATAAGGAGCACACCTGGGAGCACCTGCGGGCCCTGATACCCGACATCCTGGCGCAGGGGCTTATGGGTTATGCCTTTACCTGCCCCGATATGATTGGCGGTGGCGAGGTGGAGTCGTTTACCGACAGCACCGTGCTCGACCAGGAGCTTATTGTGCGCTCGGCCCAGTGCCATGCGCTGATGCCCATGATGCAGTTTTCCGTTGCCCCCTGGCGGGTGCTCGACAGTGTCCACTTGGCCATAACCCGCAGCATGGCCCTTCTGCACAACCAAATGGGGTCCGAAATACTGGCCCTTGCCTGGAAAGCCGCCCGTACGGGCGAGCCAGTGGTGCGCCCCCTGGAGTACGTTTTTCCGCACATGGGCTACCACGGCATTTCCGACCAGTTTATGCTGGGCGACAGCATACTGGTGGCCCCGGTAGTGGAAAAAGGCACCCGCAGCCGTACGGTGGTGCTGCCACTCGGTCTCTGGCAGGGTGATGACGGCAGCCGTGTAAAAGGCCCGGCCCGGATAACCATCGAAGTACCGCTGAAACGGCTGCCGAGGTTTAAGAAAATACGATAATAACAGATACCTGATATGCCATGATGTTTATCGTACGATTACTCTGTGCCGGTCTGCTGCTCTGCCTGTTCACGGCCCGGTCGTTGCAGGCCCGGGAGGCGGCACCCCGCCTGGTGGTGAGCCTCAACGTGGAGTGGGACTTTGAGCAAACCGACAGCGCCTATCCGCCCGGTAAGTTTACCCACAAAATACCGGCTCCCGGCCTGATTGACCTAGCCCGGCCGCGGATTGAGGAGTATGACGAACTCATTATGGGTGATCCGGACAGAGCCGGGTTGATCTGGGACAGGTAATGGGTAAAGAAATTTCTGGTGGAAATACCGCGGGCCTTGCGCTGGAATTCGTTTCGAATGTACCTGGGCCTGGCGCCCGATTTTTGGTACGACCTGGCCGATGAATACGGGATCTTGATTCAAAATGAATGGCCGATGTGGAAAAACAGGGGCTGGAACGAGCAAATCGAAAAAGAATATACCGATTGGGTATAGACTGACGGCAGCCATACCAGCATTGTTATCTGGGACGCCATGAATGAATCGAGGCACGATTTTATCGGCAATGATTTGATACCCAGGCTGAATGAACTGGACCCCACCCGTATCTGGGATGCCGGCTAAATGAACGGGCGCGATATGTTGCAAAATGATATGGATGAGCCGCATTATTATCCGTTGCTGGTGACCCAGAAATCGGATAAGGAAAAACTGCAGCGGAAAAGACTCAATTACCGCTTTGACAGATTGTTTTATGAAGACGAGTGCTTGGAGAG
>JALUPA010000759.1 GCA_027054335.1 Ardenticatenaceae bacterium | reverse complement strand
CAGTATCGCCATCTGCCACAAACTCAACCTGAACTACGTTTCCTGCTCCCCCTTCCGCGTGCCGATTGCCCGGCTGGCGGCGGCGCATGCAGCGTTGGCGGAGGAGTAATTTGTAATTATGTAATTTGGTAATTGGGATATTGAGACGGCCGTTCCTGGAACGGCCGTTTTTTTGTATTTGCCGTCCTTTTGAACTTGATGAGAACTTACCTCCGATAATTCTACGCCCTCTTGACATGGGGGGGGGGGGGGATGGGATATTCTAACTCAACATGTTTTTGCGCGTGTCTGAGTTATGGAAAGATCGTCATTATAGTTTTGCATTCATGCGAGGTCAAAGGAGGTTGGCTTGATTCGGATTCTTTTGGCTGACAATCATTGTCTGCTGCATCCCGGCATTCAGACTATTATTTCTGCCACCGATGATCTGGTTTTGGTGGGCGAAACCGTTGACGGCCGTGAACTGCGTCAAATTTGTCAGGAATGCGCCCCCGATCTTGTTTTGTTTTCTCCCAATGTAGAAAATTCGGCTGTGATAAAACTTGTTGACGACATTAAGAAGCAGTGTCCGTCCGTCAAACTGCTGGCTATGTTGTCTAACCCTGGAGAGGTTTGTTTGCGGCAGTTGCTCGATCACGGTGTTGACAGCTTGATTCTGAAAAGTGATACGCCAGACAAGCTGCTAGAAGCGATGCGCATAACTGCGCAAGGCCGCCCCTGGTTTAGCGCCGTTCTCATACCCGAACTGATGCAATGGCAGTTGGCGCATCCCGATAATGAATTAACAGACAGGGAACTGAACGTTTTGCGGCTGGTGGCAGCAGAGAAAACAAACGCAGAAATTGCCCTGACGTTGAATATGGCGGAACGTACAGTACGTTATCATTTGGAAAATGTTTATGGTAAATTGGGGGTAAAGACACGGGTGGGAGCTGTAGCCCAGGCATTGAAGCAGAATTTGATTCCGGAATAATCGTTTTAATTTTGGCAGACAGCCCCTTATCGGCGGATACGGCAAACTTTTTTGCCGTATCCGCCGATGTGTTTTTCCGAGAAATGCTTTAGGATGATGGCAGTGTCGACACAAATAATAGGAATGTCTTTGGTTTTTGCACTTTTGATGAAAAACCTTATGACACTGGTAATAACTGACAATAAGAGAAAATAGGGAGTTTTGAAATGTTTAGAAAAAGCGCTTTACCAATTCTTGTGTTGTTGGTGATGCTTTCGGTATCACTCGTTTTTGCGCCATCGTCATCTGCCGATGATTTGGAATATGATCCCAAAATCCACGTTTATGAGGAGGGTATGGGAACGGGGGTTATGAAGGACCATGTAAAATACGGTACTTTAAAATCACTTAATGACCAAATTGGGCAGAGTTCAAAAACAGATCAGCCGAACGTTTCACCTGATCAGAAAAGTGAAGATGAGATTATCGTACCAATATTTCAGGGAGGGATTACGCCTAATGCAGTAGAAGCAGGATCTTGGTTTTATCCCAGAGCTTGGCCGTGGCAGTCTGGGGACGCCCAATATGCAAGTAATGTAAGATGGTATAGTTGCAGTGCAGGCTATGATGATGCTTACGTAGATTACTATTATGTGCCTGAAAGCAAACTTTGGGGGAACAAATTGAGGGTGTGGGCAACCAATGTTGTGTCAAGCGCGCACATTGTACAAAATGGTGGACTTGATGGCGGGTATTATTGTGTTGGTGGTTATTGCACAATTAGTGTATGTTCTACACAAGTACCCGGGGCAAATCCTTGGAGCGTTTACCTTTTTCACCTTTATTGAATCTCGTTAGACTGAAATTTGTTTACTTGCTCCATTCCATTTACATGTGGATTTACAGACCAAGTTGCACATGCTAAAAAAGAAGTAGCCTGAGTTTTCGTTTCTCTGGTTTCGATGAGCCTTTGTGGATTGTTGAAACCAGAGATCGAACTGTTTTACGGGAGTAAATATCTCAAAGGCCAAGTTGAATATGTTGTACAAATGCTTGCCATTTTTATTGTTGCTGGTTTTTCTTGGTAATGGTTGCCAAAGTACACCCATTAATTATCAATTAACTCAAACTGAACGAACCGAAGTGCAAGAAACCTATACAGTATCGTTCGACAACTGTAGCGGATTGTTTGCAAAATCTTATACATACCGTTATCCGTATACTGGCAAATCAGTTGGTGTGGAAAATTTGCAGCCTAACGGAGGCGAGCCGTTTAAGTCCATCAGAAAGGATATATGGCGTATGTATGGGCAACCTGTTGAAAAAATCAAACTGGAGGTACCGCCGGCAACGAAACGAGAATTTACATTCATTGTGACCAAGATCGAATATAGAGGTGTTGTTAGTGGAGAAATCATAGACGAAAATAAAATCTATCCCCGGCAAGACGCGGTTTATTTTTATCCCCTTACACAGAGTATTCTTGTGGACAGTTATCAAGATATACCTTGTTCAACAAGTTCTGAAAATTAGATTGGGGTGATGCAAGCAAAAAGCATCTTTGACAGTTTGCTGGAGATATTGTTGTTTGCCAAAAAACTGTAACAGCCTCCGAGTAGACCAGCGTTTCCCATTATCCCAATATCTTAATATCTTAACTGCTCCTCAATCACCCTCCGCACCACATCCGCATCCGCCGGCAGGTTAACGGGCGGATTGGCGTAGAGGCTTTCTACCTCGTCCAGCGTACCTTCGTGGTAACGCAGCTTGAAGTTGGTGAATTTGAGGCCGTGCGCCGTGCTGATGACCACGACGCGCTCGTGAGACTGGATGACCCCTTGTTCTTTTAATTTGAAGAGGACAGCCAGGGCTACGGCCGTATGCGGACATGTATACATTCCGGTTTTATCAGCCAAAGCCGAGGCATTAGCCAACTCATGCTCCGACGCCTGCTCCACCAAGCCATTTGTTGTTTTTAACGCCTGCACCGCCTTTTCGTAGCTCACCGGATTGCCAATCTGAATGGCTGACGCCGATGTGTTTTGCGCCTGCACCGTCACCTTTTCCGCAAAATCGGCCTGCGCGCTCCGGTAGAGCGGGTTGGCTTTGGCTGCCTGTGCCGCCACCAACCGGGGCATCTTATCCGTAATGCCCAAATCCACGAGCAACTTCAACCCCTTGTACAAGGCGCTGATATTGCCCAGATTCCCCACCGGCATCACAATCCAGTCCGGCGCTTCCCAATCAAACTGACGCGCGATTTCAATGCCCACCGTCTTTTGCCCCTCAATGCGCAGGCTGTTCATTGAGTTTGCCAGGTAGATAGAATTGTCCCGTGTTAGCTCTTTGACGATACGCATACAGCCGTCAAAATCTGTGTCCAGGGCCAGGACGTGTGCCCCGTTGGCAATCGGCTGGATGAGCTGCGCCCGGCTGACTTTATTTTGCGGCAAAAAGACAATGGCCGGAATATCGGCCGCCGCCGCGTAAGCGGCCAGGGCCGCGCTGGTATCTCCCGTGCTGGCCGCCGCCACCGCTTTGACCGGGCTGCCCCGCTGCATCATCTGCTTCACCACGCTGACCAGGACCGTCATCCCCAAATCTTTGAAGCTGCCGGTATGGCTGTTGCCACACAACTTCACCCATAAATTCGGCAGACCAATCTGCCGCCCCAACCGTTCCGCCCAGAACAGGTTGGAGTTACCCTCGTACATGCTGACGATATTGTCGTCGTCAATGTCAGGGATGACCCATTCCTTCATGGCCCAGACGCCGCTGCCATAAGGCCATTGGGTCGTCCCGGCGCGGGCATCCAGTAAGGTCTGCCAGTCGGGTGCACTGCGTTGGCGCAAAGCGTCTACGTCGTGATGGACTTCCAGCAGGCCGCCGCAGTGGGGGCAGGTATAAATAACATCGTACACAGAATATTCTCCGGGGCAGCCCCGGAAGCAGCGAAAGTGAGCGTTATAGTTCATAGGACTATTTTACTTTGAGATGGAGGGGGGGCAAGGTTATTTTGGCTGAATCCCTGTTATACTTACCAATCAGGTCTCAGATGGTCGCGTTCGGTGAACTGTTAATAAGGTGGTTGACCGGCGTGACAGGTAAAGTTTTATGTTACAGTATGCGCCTTATATTATTCCTTTATTGGTTTCGGCCGTCATTGCCCTGCTTTTGGGATTGTTTGCTTTACGGCAACGGCCGTATCGTATATCTCTGACCTTTGCCGCTCTCATGTTTGCCGTTTTTATAGCGGTGTTTATGGTTGTCATGGAACAAAGCAGCCTCGATCTGACGTGGCGGCTTTTTTGGGCTAACGTTTCCTTTACCGGGATTGTTTTTCTGCCTGTGATCTGGTTTGTTTTGGTGTTGGAATACACGGGGCAGATGCGTCGCTGGCAAAAATATATACCGCTGCTCTTTGTTATTCCCCCTCTTACGCTTGGCG
This sequence comes from Ardenticatenaceae bacterium, assembly GCA_027054335.1. GTDB lineage: Bacteria > Chloroflexota > Anaerolineae > Promineifilales > Promineifilaceae > JAJRTP01. Next base: position 2,627 of record JALUPA010000759.1, on the reverse strand, counting down.
TGTTATGGACAAATCAATATCATCACTGGTGGCGTGGTCAATCTACGCTGGATATGACCACTGCGCCCTTTCCTATCACTGTTTATAATTACGGCCCGTGGTTTTACTGGATTCATGCTCCTTTTGGTTATTTGCTTTTTGCCGTTGGCTTCATTTTACTTGTACGATTTTTTGTCCATTCTTCCACTGTTTACCGTAAGCAGACCCTATTCCTGTTAATCGCTTTTCTGTTTCCCCTGCTGACGGAAACGATGTATGTTTTGGGGTTCTCTCCTGTTCCTAATTACAGTTTCACCCCAATCATCTTTGTAGCGTCCGGGTTATTGGTTGCCTGGTCTTTATTTCGTTATCGTTTCCTGAATTTGGCGCCCGTTGCCCGCAGCGCATTAGTCAATGCCATGGAAGATGTCTGGATTGTGCTGGATGATAAAGACCGCCTTGTGGATTTGAACCCGGCTGCCAAATATGTTTTAGGCTGGGAAAGCAAGAATGTCGTAGGTCAATCAATTTTTCAACTGCTTAAAGACCAGTCGGATCTGAAAACCTATTTCCAAACACGCGAGGAACAACGGGGCGAAATTTGCCTGGAAGTGGATAACAAAATTCGTTATTTTGACGCCCGGCTCAATGCTTTGCGTAACCGCTGGGGGGAATATACAGGGCGGCTTATTCTATTGCGGGATATTACCGGACGAAAAAACATTGAAGAAATGCTGCACCGACGCAATACGGAGTTGGATGCGTTTTCCCGTATGGTGGCCCATGATATTCGCAATCCTCTGGCTACTATCATGGGATTTGTCGATTTGTTGCAAGATGACAAACAACAATTGAGTGAAGCAGAGGCAGACCGGATTTTCGGTATTATCAAAAATATGGGGCAAACGGCCGTCAGCATTGTGGACGAATTGTTATTGTTGGCTACTATACGGAAAGAAAAAATCGAACTATATCCGGTAGATATGGCTGTTGTCGTCCAAAGAGCCTGCCACCGGGTAGAGAACCTCAGGAAAAAAGTAGAGGGCGAAATTATACTGCCGGAAACCTGGCCGCTCGTCTTGGGTTATGCGCCCTGGGTAGAAGAAATTTGGGTAAACTATCTGAGCAATGGCTTGAAATATGGCGGCCAGCCGCCTTGTCTGGAATTAGGCGCTGAACAAATGGAAAATGGAATGGTGCGTCTGTGGGTAAAGGATAACGGGCAGGGCATTCCCCTGGATAAAAAAGAGATGCTTTTTACAGAATACAGCCGTCTGGAGCCAGACCGTGTTGACGGGTACGGACTTGGTTTATCCGTTGTCACTCGGATTGTGGAAAAACTGGGTGGCAGCGCCGGTGTAGAAAGCAAAGAAGGCTATGGCAGTTGTTTCTATTTTACTTTACCGTCATATAAACCGGACGAGTTTGAGCAACGTGATGCAACTGGCGGGAAAGATAGTGAAAAAACAAGGATGTGATAGATGCCAGCAACAAACATTGTGATTATCGGTGCGGGCAGCGCCAGTTTTGGGCCGACGACGTTGGCCACGATTGTGCGGGATGAGCGGCTGCGGGGCAGTACGCTCTCCCTGGTGGATTTTAACGCGGAAACCTTGGCGATTGTCGCCGGGGTGGCTGAGCAGATGAATGAAGCCTGGGGAGCAGATATGACCATTCGCGCCGCCTCAGACCGGCGGGACGTGCTGGCTGGGGCTGATTTCGTCATCGTTTCCATTGAAGTGCCGCCGCGCGAGGAGTTGTGGCGTATGGATTGGGAGATTCCCCTGAAGCATGGCTTGCGCCAGCCGTATGGGGAAAACGGCGGGCCGGGCGGCCTGATGCACGCCTGCCGCCAGATTCCCCCTTTCATGGAAATTGTGCGGGACATGGAGGCATTGTGCCCCGACGCCTGGTTGATTAATTTCAGCAATCCTCTGCCCCGAATTACGCGGGCGGTGACGAAGTACAGCCGCATCAAGACGGTGGGAAAGTGCCACCAGATCAATGTGGGGTACGGCATCGTGGCGATTTTGTTGCGGGAGCGGTATGGCATTGACGTGCCGGACGGCGTCAATCTCCATTCCGACCCTGGCAACGTGCCGGTGATTGCTCAGATGTCGCAAGCTGGCCGAGAGCATTTGCAAATCAAATCCGCCGGACTCAACCACTTCATCTGGCTCTGGGACATCCGCGACAAAGAAACGGGGGAAGATTTATACCCCGCCCTCCGCGCCGTGCTGGACGACGCCCCGCCGACGCTGGAACCGTTCTCGATGGACTTGTTCCGCATTTACGGTTACTGTCCTATCCCCGGCGACACCCATCTGGTGGAATATTTACCCTGGCTGCACGACCCCCTGGCCAAGCCGTGGGAAACGTACCAGATTCCCCTCTACGACTGGGGCGGCAATGAGGCGGCACGGGATTTTATGCTGGACATGATGCGGCAAATGGCGGACGGGGCGCTGCCAGTGGAGGGGATGCGTCAGGTGCCCAGCGAAGGGGCGGTGGAGATTATTGCCGGTATTGCCGGGGATGAGAATGTGTACGAAGAGACGGTCAACATCCCCAACAACAGTGCGATTGACGGTCTGCCGGCCGAAACAATTGTGGAAATTCCGGCGCTGCTGGGTGGGATGGGGGTGCAG
>JALUPA010000758.1 GCA_027054335.1 Ardenticatenaceae bacterium | reverse complement strand
CTCCAATCTCCCCAGAGAAATATCATGTCACAAGAATATTTTGAAGAAGAAGAATTCACCACCCAGGTAAACAAAAACACCATCTGGCGTATTGCCCGGCTGGGGTTTAAGCATTGGCCTTTTATGATCGGCTTTCTGGTCAGTATCTCGGCCGTGTCGGTGATTGAGGCGTTTCACACCTACCTCAGCCGCCAGATCATTGACCTGGGGATTGAAGCGGGCAGTTTAACGGCCGTGCAGACCTACGCCGGTATCTACCTGCTCACCTGGCCCGTCTTTGCCATTTTCGTCTTTGGCTTCATCATCTGCGCCGGGCTGCTGGGGCATAAAGTGCAGTACGACTTACGTAAATCCATGTTCAATCACCTGCAAGATTTGCCCCTGAGCTACTACGACAAAACCCCGACCGGCTGGATCATGTCCCGCGTCACCTCCGACGTGACCCGCGTGGGCGACCTGGTCTCCTGGGGCTTCCTGGACATGACCTGGACTGCGACCAGCATTCTGGCTTCGCTGTTCTTCATGTTCCGCCTTAACTGGCAGATGACCCTGATTATCATCGCCCTGATTCCGGTGCTGTACAAAGTAGCCATCGAGTTCAAAAAGCGCATCTTGACCGAATACCGGGTGGTGCGCAAGGTCAATTCCAAGATCACCGGCGCTTTCAGCGAAAATATCAGCGGCGTGCGCGTGGTCAAATCGCTGCGGCGCGAAGAGAAGAACCTGTCCCAGTTTCAGGAATTGACGGACGAGATGTATCGGGCCGGTTATCGCGCCGCCTGGTTGTCCGCCCTCTTCCTGCCGGCCGTACAGTTTGTCAGCGCGTTTGGCGTGGCTCTGGTGGTCTGGTACAGTGGCGTTTCCTTCAGCGCGGGCAGCATGTCCGCCGGAGACATTTACGCTTTCGTAGCTTACATCACCTTCATGCTCTGGCCGATTCAGCAGTTGGCTGCCGTTTACGCCAGTATGCAGCAAGCCGTCGCCTCCGGGGAACGCATCTTCTCTCTGGAAGACACCGAGGCTGAGATTGTGGACGCGCCGGACGCGGTTGATCCGGGCACGATTCGGGGCGACATCACCTTCGATCACGTCACCTTTCAATATGAAGAAGGCAAGCCGGTGCTGGAAGATTTCACCCTGACGATTCCCCAGGGTGAGACGGTGGCTCTGGTTGGCCCCACAGGCGCCGGTAAATCTACCATTGTGAACCTGATTTGCCGCTTCTATGAACCGACCAAAGGCACGATTCGCTTTAACGGCCGTGACTACCGCACAATGGCCCAACACGCCATTCAGTCCCGCATTGGTATGGTGCTGCAAACGCCCCATCTCTTTTCGGGCACGATCATGGAGAATCTGAGGTACGGCCGTCTGGACGCCAACGATGAAGAAGTGGTAGAAGCGGCCAAAATGGCCGGAGCGCACGAATTCATCATTGACCTGGAGGAAGGGTACGATACCCAGGTAGGCGAAGGCGGCGTCTTGCTTTCCACCGGGCAAAAGCAGTTGATCAGCCTGGCGCGGGCTATCCTGGCCAATCCGGACGTCTTCATCATGGACGAGGCCACCAGTTCTGTAGACACGCTCACAGAAGCCCTCATCCAGCAAGGGATGCACACGCTGATGACCGGGCGCACCAGTTTCATCATCGCCCACCGCCTCAGCACCATCAAAAGCGCGGATCGCATTCTGGTGATCGAAAACGGCGGCGTCTCGGAAATGGGTACGCACGCCGAGCTAATTCGACAACAAGGACATTACTACAATCTGTACACCCGCCAGTTCCGGGACGAAATGGAACAACGGCTGGAAGCAGAAATGCAGCACCGGCCGGCATGAGAACAACGAATTGAGGAATAAACGAATTGGGGTAACTGGCCAATTCGTTTGTTGCCTCATTCGTTGTCCTCTTTCAGGGAATGAGTGCGGTCAGAGCTTCGTCCAGGTCTTTGTAGATGGTGAAGGGGGGCGTGACGGCCGTATCCGCCAAAGCCAACTGCGCCTCCCCCCGCCCCGTCAACAGTAAAATCGCTTCCCGCACCCCGGCAGCCTGTCCCGCTTGAATGTCAGTTAAGGCATCGCCAATCATCACTGAGTGGCTCAAATCCAGATGGTGATCTGCGGCCGCCTGGAGG
>JALUPA010000757.1 GCA_027054335.1 Ardenticatenaceae bacterium | reverse complement strand
GGCGTGGTCCCACGCATTTTGCAAAGCGGAAGGCAATCCCGGTTCTGACTGCACAGCATAGGGAAACTCATCCAGAATGACAATATGTCGCTGCTCCCCCTGGCAGGCTTCAGCCAGCGCCTCAAACGCTTCTGCCCAACTTTCATAGCTAAACTGGCGCGGGGTATGCTTTCCCGGATTGCCATGCTGCCATACTTTTTTGGAAAACTGGGCCAACAGTACGCCGGTGGGAAAATGGGAGCCAACCCAGTACAGGTAAGGATGCCCGCTGGTTCTGGCCCAATGCACTAACAATGTCGTTTTGCCTAATCGCCGCCGTCCGCTTACAGCGACCATACGAGAGGAACGGCCGTGAAGCAGTCCATTCAACTCTTTCAACTCACGTTTACGATCTACCAGCATACCCAATCTCTGATTAAGGATATTACGATTAGGCTAATCGTAATGTCCTTAACTCGCGCTGTCAACATGAAAAACCAATCAGGTCATTCCTTAATCACACGTCTGATTTCATTATACCCACTTTTAGAACATATGTACAACTTCGGTAACTATTCAGGTATAGTCAATTATTAACCGCAAAGACGCAAACTTGTGTTGAGCAGCGCCGAAACAGGACGCAAAGGAATTCAAAAAAAGTTTTGTCTTTGCGCTCTTCGCGTCTTTGCGGTTCAATTCCTGTGCAAGACCTGTATAGTTACCAACTTCGGATGGTGTTTACGGCCATTACAAATACGGCCGTAAAAACGGCCGTATACTCCGCCGCAACGGTAGCCGCCATCCGGTTGACCATGATACTTTGCATCTCGGCCAATGCCGCAGGGTGTCCATGACACCTGACTCCCGTTAGCGGCCGGTGCGCGACCTGTAAATCTTTGCAGGGGACGGCGCTGGCAGCGTCCAACCGCGGATCAGGGCATATCCATCATCCAGCGCCAACTATCCTGTTCAATAATATCCAGAGAAATTTGTAACGCTCCAACAGCGGCAGCGCGCTCCTGCGCCGGCCGCGTCAGAGGCGTCCGCGTAAAGTAAGCGTAATGAACCGTCCAGTTCCCTTCTTGGGGAACAACTTCTTCCGTCTTTTGGATGAGCGTTTCTACTACTTTTCGCCCCTGGGTCTGCTTGCCCCATTGGCATTCGCCCAACAAAATATCTTTGGTGCGCCAATTGACGGCTACAACGTCCACCTGCGCTGGCGCGACCAAAAACTGCCCACCCGTTCCGGCAGAAAAGGGAATCCAGCCAGATCAACCTTGATATTAATCCATTCCCGGCACAACTCCTCGAAGGTATGCGCCCCAATGTAATCTACAAGATGGGTTTCCAGGTAATCCACCACTCGCTTGATACGGCCGTATTCAATTTCGCCCAGATGTGGCTGTAGAAACCGGTAATAAAATCGCAGATACGGGTCGCTGATGACGTAACGCCCTTTTTTACTTCGTTCCGGATGGCGCACCGTTGCCGGGACGATTCGCTGCACGTAACCTAACTCGCGTAAAACGGCCAAGTATTTGGTCACATGATTGGGCGACATCCCGGCCATTCTGGCAATATCCGTCAACTGATGATAGCCGGCGGCAATCGTTTCAATGATTGCCATATAGTTGCGCGGATCATTTAACTGCTCTCCCAGCAAAAAGACAGCGTCGCTGAGCATGACGTTAGCCGGAGAAAGAAGACGCTCGTACATATTTTCGCGGACAGTCAAACTGTCGTCAAACCGTTTGATATAAGCGGGGATACCGCCGGCCATCGCATAAATGGCGACGCGCTGTTCCGTACTCATTTGCGGCAAGAAGCGGGTCAAAGCGCCAAAGGGGAGCGGCTGCAACTTCAGCCGGGCGGTAGCCCGGCCATACAAAGGGGCGCGGTAATCCAGCGCCGCGCGTTGGATAATACCGGCCAGCGAACCGGTCAGAATCAAAAAGATGTTACTCTGCTGCAAATGATGATCCCACACCTTTTGGATGATGCTAGGCACTTCGCTGTCAGCCTGCATCACATAGGTAAATTCGTCCAGGATGAGAACAAACCGTTCCCGCTGCGCCAGTTGAGCCGCTTGCATCAGGGCTGTTTCCCACGTCTGGTAACTAAATTCGGGCGGAATATCGCTTTGCGGATTGCGGAAAC
>JALUPA010000756.1 GCA_027054335.1 Ardenticatenaceae bacterium | reverse complement strand
CCGCAGGATGGTGTAGTCGTATTTGGCGTTGTGGGCTGCCTTGCCAATGGCCGGGTTGGTCAGCGACGGCCGTAAGCCCGCCAACACCGTCTGCATCGGTAACTGCCCCGCCGCCAACTCCGGCGCACCGGCAAACAACGACATCTGCCCCGTCTCGCTCTGCGTCTCACTGGCCAGATGCCCTACCGGAATGTAATACCCCGTCCCCGGTTCCACCGCCAGACAAATGCCCACCAATTCGGCCGTCATCTTGTTCAGACTGGTCGTTTCCACGTCAAAAGCAATCGTCTCCGCCTGCGCCAGCTTTGCCGTTAACTCTGCCAGCGCCGCCTCATCTCGCACAATAATCGTCTCCGTCGGCGGCTCAGCCGGCTGCGGATCAGCAATATCCTCCGCCATATCCACCCGTTCCAGCAGCATCTTCGTCAGGGTGCGGAACTCCAGTTCGCGGAACAAAGCCAGCACCTCGTTCACGTCAAAATCATGGGCCACACACGCTTCCAGTTCCAGGGTGATGGGCGCGTCGGTGACAATGCGGGCTAATTTCTGGCTGAGAAAGGCCGCTTCCCGGCCCTCGATTAGCTTCTTTTGCAGCGCGCCCTTGATCTGGTCAATGTGGGCGTAAATGTTTTCCAGCGTTTCGTACTCGTTCAGCAGTTTGGTCGCCGTCTTTTTGCCGATCCCCCTGACGCCGGGGATGTTGTCGCTCGTGTCCCCCACCAGCGCCTTCCAATCTACCACTTGAGACGGCCGTACCCCGAAATACTCGATCACCTTCTGCGGATCATACACCTCCGGCTGCAAATTGCCCCGCCGCGCCGGCAGCTCCACCCGCGTATTCTCGTCCACCAATTGCAGTAAATCCCGGTCCCCAGTGATGATGTGGCTGGGCACGCCCAACGGTTCCGCCTGCCGGGCCACCGTCCCCAACACGTCATCTGCCTCAAACCCTTCCAGTTCCAGAATAGGGATGTTCATCGCCCGGATAATCTGTTTGATGCGATCAATTTGCCGCCGCAGTTCGTCCGGCATTTTTTCCCGCGTCGCCTTGTACTCGGCGTACAAATCATCGCGGAACGTGCGTCCCAAATCAAAACTGACGGCAAAATAGGCCGGCGGGCTGTCGGCAAAGAGACGCTCCAGCACCGTGCGCATAAAGCCATAGGTGGCGTTGGTCGGTTCCCCTTCTTTCGTGCTGAAAGCATCCAAAGGCAGGGCGTAAAACATGCGGTAGGCCAGCGCGTGGCCGTCAATCAAAACAAGTTTATTTTCAGACATAACGAGGCTATTGTCCTTTGGGAATTTGTGTCATCAGACCGACGGCTCTTCTTTGCCGCTTTTTCTCTGTCCCGCCCCCAAACCTGCCCCTCATTTTATCATAAAACAAGATGTTCGCTTTATCTCTGGAAGAAATCTCTACACCAGCGGCCTTTCACCGCTAGTCTAAACATTGCTTCATATCAGAAGACACATCAAGCAACCGGGAAATGCCAAATGAGGGATCGCCTACGGGTTTGACTTCATAGTAACGCCAGCCACACGCTCCGGCAAAATTAGGGTGGACGTAGCAAGACACAACATTATTTGCTGGTATTGGATTACACTCGCGCGACCCAATCACATCGTCCAAAGGAATATTTTGAGGGAAAAGAAGCACTGCTAATAGAAGGAAGGCAAAAAAACCCCACGCCAGATCGGTTATGGTGATTTTGTGTACATAGAACACCCAGGTCAGGTAAGCAAAAATAGCGCCGAGTATGATTAAAGCCCAATATAACCCCATCGTGAAGCCAGGCCCTTTTGCCCAAAAGATAATGGGCGCCGGGAAAAACAAAAGCACGGCAATGCCCCAAATGATTATCGTCAATGAGAGAAACAAATAATCCCACCAGATTTTTTTGAACATGACGGTAGAAATGTGGCTGTTTGTAACTGGATTCTTTGGCTAATAACCGATTTCGAGACTCAACTTTTTCCATTCTAACATAAATCAAACAGGCGCTCAATACTCGCACAACGCTTGTGGTATTTGTGGAAATCATTTGGTGGGCGGTGGTTGTTTTTTACGGCCGTTAGGCATAATCGTCTTGCTTACCGGGCGTAGGAAATGGAGGATGACAAAGGTAAACACGGCCGTAAACACGGCCAGCGAATACGCCTGCACCCCCACCGTCATGCCAATCGCCGCTACCATCCAGATTGTTGCTGCTGTGGTCAGCCCCTTCGTGTGGTGCTTTGTGCGAAACATCACCCCCGCCCCCAGGAAGCCCACGCCGCTCACAATCTGCGCCGCCACCCGCGCCGTATCCTGCGAAGCCGACCCGTTTAAGGGAAAACCTCGGATAGACAAAATCGTAAAAAGACAGGCTCCCGTCGCAATCAGGATATTCGTGCGAAAACCGGCATCCCGGCCGCTACGCTCCCGCTCCCAGCCAATCAGCCCCCCCAACACGGCCGCCAACATCACCTGTACCATACCTTGCGCGTCAAACCCCTGCATTGTCTGAATCCATGTGGGAATTTGGTTTTCCATACAAAACCTCCAAAGAAATAATGGGATTCCCACATAATACACCTGCGAGGAGGAAATGTGTAGGGGGGATTGCGAGATTGGAGATTAGGGATTGGGGGTTATTCCAATCTCCAATCCCTAATCTCCAATCTCCTTCTGCAAAAACTCAGCCACGGCCGTACCCGATTCCAACCCCACCGCCACTTTAGCCAACTGTTCTGCCTGAGCCATCGTGGTTTGCCGCACGGCCGTTTTCACCGCCGGAATCGAAGGAGCCGCCATACTCAACTCATCCAGCCCCAGCCCCAGCAGCAGCGGCGCAGCCAGCGCATTCCCCGCCAACTCGCCGCACATCCCCACCCAGATGCCCGCTTCATGGGCCGCTGCGGCCGTTTGCCGCACCATGCGCAGCACCGCCGGATGCAGGGCATCCACCAGATCGACCACCTTCCGGTTGCCCCGATCCGCCGCCAGCAAATACTGCGTCAAATCATTCGTGCCGATGCTGAAAAAGTCCGCTTCCCGCGCCAGTTGGTCAGCAATAGCTACCGCCGACGGCACTTCAATCATCAGTCCCACATCCATCTTTTCCGCAAACGGAAGTTTGGCCTGGCGCAATGCTTCTTTGGCCTGCGTCACCATCTCTTTGGCCGCCCGTAGTTCCGCCAGCGTGCCAATCATGGGGAACATCAGCTTAACGTTGCCCACCGCGCCGGCCCGCAAAATGGCCCGAAGCTGCGGCCGGAAAATATCCGGCCTGTCCAGGCAAAAACGGATACCACGCCAGCCCAAAAACGGGTTGTCTTCCCGCCCCAAATCCAGGTAAGGCAGCGGCTTGTCTCCGCCCACATCCAACGTGCGAATGATCAACGGCCGTTCCCCCATCACCGCCGCCGCCTCTTGGTACGCCGTCAACTGCTCCTCTTCTGTCGGCGCACTGTCTCGTTCCATAAAAAGGAACTCCGTGCGGAACAAGCCCACCCCTTCCGCGCCATACTGCAAAGCTATGGCTGCTTCCTGCGGGCTGCCGATATTGGCCGCGATCTCAATACGACGGCCGTCCGCCGTCACCGCATCCGCTTGGCTGAGACGCTGCACCTTTTGCCGCTCCGCCTGCCACTTTTTCTGTTTCTTTTTCAAGCGGGACAGCGTTTTCTCGTCGGGATTAGGCCACAATTGACCGGTACGGCCGTCCAAAGCAATCATCTGACCATCAGCAATAGCGGCCAGCGCCGGGCCAGCACCCACTACTGCCGGGATACCCAACCCCCGCGCCAAAATCGCCGTATGCGACGTTGCCCCGCCTCGCTCCGTAGCAATACCCAACACCAGCGCCGGATCAAGCTGGGCCGTGTCCGAGGGCGTCAAATCTTCCGCCAGGAGGATGGCCGGTTTGTCCAGCGTAAACGTGGGGTGAGCCGCCCCCAGCAAATGACGCAGCACCCGCTGCCCCACATCCCGCACATCGGCCGCCCGCGCCCGCATGTATTCGTCCTCGATGGCCGCATACCGGGCGGCTACCGCTTCATACGCTGCCTGCCAGGCTGCTTCGGCGTTGATTTTCCGCGTGAGAATCCGCTGGTGGGCATCTTCCAACAGCACCGGGTCTTGCAAGATGAGTTGGTGCGCTTCAAAAATATCTGCCTCAGACTGACCCATCTGCCGCACGGCCGTTTGCCGAATTTTTTCTATTTCCCGGATAGCATCAGCTACGGCCTTTTGCAGTCGCGCCCATTCCCCCGCCGTATCTTCCACTTCCCGCTCCATCACCTGCGGCAGCGCAGGCCGGTAATGCGCCGCCGGCCCAATCGCAATCCCCGGCGACCCGCCAATCCCGGCCAACGCCCCTTCAATCTCCAATCTCTCAATCTCTAATCTCTGATCGCCCTTCTCCGCCTCATCCACATCCCCAAAATTATCGTCCGCCAACGCCTGCAAAGCAGCCAACACCGGCGCCGCTTCCGGGCCAACGGCCGTAATTTCCACCGTTTCGCCCTGGCGTACCCCCAGCGTCGCCACCTGATTGATGCTTTTGGCGTTGGCCGCCAGTTTACCCTTGCGCACCGTAATTTCTGCGTCAAATTGGTTGGCCGTCCGCACAAATCGGGCTGCCGGGCGAGCGTGCAGCCCCAGCTTGTTACGCACACTCAGGCTGATGGATTGACCTTTGGCAGACACGGCCGTCTCCCCCCCGGCCTCTTCTCCCGGCGCAGCCCCCAACTGAACCTGCTTCACAGCCAACGCTCCCAATGCTTCCCCCATCACAGCCTGCGCCGTACTGCCCAATGAGGCTTGCACCGCCGCTGCTAACGCACCTTCCACCAACGGCGCAGCGCACAAATGTACCTGCGCCGCTTTTTCCGGCGGCAGCAATTCCAGAGCGGCCTCAGCGCTCAACAAGGCGCTGCCCAAATCCATCAGCACCACCACCCCATCGTCACTGTAGACGGACTGGATAGCGGCCAAAATTTTCATGGCGTCCGTACCAATGGGATTTTTCGGATCGTCAATTCCCCCGGCAGCCGCTAAGGGAACGGCCGTACCCACCATCTGCCGGGCCATCTCCAGAACACCCTCTGCAATTTTTACGCTATGGGCAACAACAACAATACCTACCATATGATTTTCTCATTATGTCAATCAAACAAAAAGATTGTCAGCGGCGAACAAATTTGTTAAAGCTCACCGCCAAGGCAAATACGGCCCAAATAGCCACCACCGTACCCAATCCCCACAAAATTGCCGATCCCCAACCCTCTACCGGCGCCAGATTCCAGGCCATAAAACCGCCAAATCCCAAGCTCACCACCAGCATAATGATTAAGCCAGTGCGCTGGCCCAACCAGGGATCACTGGCTGTAGATACGGCCGTTCTCGAATTTTTCTTCCGCTTCTTCTTTGACTTTTTCGCCATACACGCTCCCTTAAGCCAACTGCCGCAGGACGTCCGCCAACGGCCCTTCTACCTCATAGCCATACGCTGCCGCCAGCAGTTCCACCGGATGCACGTTGGGCACACCCGTCGCCCCGGCAATGTGCCAGCGGCAGGTTTCACTGTCACACACCGCTACCGGGCCGTCTACCTCCTGGATAAACTCAAACAACGGCCGTCCCACTTCCATAGAAATCTCATACTTCTCTGCCTTATAGCCATACGTGCCGCCTACCCCGCAGCAAGCCGCCTCGCTCTTGATAATGGTCAACTCCGGAATCAAGTCCAGCACTTCAATGGCCGGGAAGCCAATGCGATGCGCCCGGTACTGGCAAGGCGGATGGTAAGCCAGCGTCAGGGGAATGGGCCGCAAATCGTCAATGCGCAATTCGCCCGCATCCAGCAAATGCACCAAAAATTCATTAAAATCAAACGTATTGCCCGCCAGCAGCAAGGCGTCATCCGTGTAGAAGGAGAGCAGTTCCGGCGCTTCCTCCTTTAAGGTTAACGTGCAACTCGTAGACGTACCTACAATAACGTAGCCCTGCTTGATATAATCAATCAGTTTTTTAATGTTACTCTCGTAGTATTTCTGGGCCGCAGCAAATTCACCGTTGGAGAGCAAAGGCAAACCGCAGCAGTTTTGCGGTGGGATCAGCACTTCAAAACCGTTTGCTTCCAGCACGTGTACGGCTGCTTTCCCCACCCGCGGTTCGTAATACTCAGTAGAGCAGCCGTGGAAATAGACTACTTTACGCTTGGCCTGGGCCGGTTTTTCATGCTTTTGAACCCACTTGCTAAATTTTTCAGGCGTATAATCAGGCAGAGCCGCTTTGGGGGCAATATCAAAAAACAGACCAGCCAGAGAACGGCCGAATCCGCTGCCCAACAAAAAGTTGGAAATGGGGTAAACCGGCTGGCCCAACTTCCCCAACGTTTCCGGCCGGGCAATCAAATTATTGCGAATCTTGTGCTTAAGCGGCACTTTTTCTTGCTCAACCATCGTCGCCCGCGCCCGCGCATTCATCTCGGCAATGCGCACGCCATTGGGGCAAACCATGTTACACACCCGGCAGCCGCTGCAATAATCCACCGAATAATCCGGCGTTTCCTGCTGCCCCTGGCGAAAACGGGCCGCCTGCGGCCCTTCATATTTAGGGCCGGGGAACAGATCGGTTACGGCCGTCACCGGACAGGCCGTCATACAGATGTTGCACTTGATACATTCATCCAGCGACGCCTCCACCGGCTTGTGCGGCATCAACTCAATATCTGTTTGCGCTTCCCAAATGTTCATGGTTTTCTATGTAATTGGGTAATTGAGTAATTACCCAATTACCCAATTACCTAATCGTATTCTTTCCCACTGCATACCCTGTTACCAAAGCAATTCCTGCAAAAGAACGTTCCCGGATTGGTTCGCAGTGAGCCAGGGTGGTGCCGGCGGCGAATAAGTTGGACAAAAGAGGCTGCTCACTGCCATTCACTGGCCGGAACTGCTTATTTACCCTGATACCGGTCTGGTAAATGGGATGGCCGCGTTTGTCCATAAAGTCCGTGTGGAACCAGTCCAGGTGGTTGTCCGGGGCATTTAGCGGCAGATCAAAGACCACTTCATGCACGCCGCCCTCGTAGCTGGCGTAAATGCCGCCGCCCAGGATGCCCCCCGTGCTTAACACGTAATTTTGGGCGCGATGCGCCCGGTTGCGGGCCGCTGTTTCCGTAATGACGGCCGTCACCCTGCCCCCATCCTTCTCCGACCCCACCGCTTCCATGCCGTCAAACACCCAGCCGCCCTGCGCCTGAATCGCGTCCTGCAAAATGTGATGCAGTCGTATCCCGGCCACCGACGGCGGCAGCGTGGGAATCTCAAAAACCGGCCGTTCCAGCAGATCAGACATCGCTTGCCAGACGGCCGTAGCCTCCCGCAGCCCCAACACCGCCGGGAAACCCACCCGCGCTGCCTGTCCCAATTTCGGCTGGAGCGCCTGGGCCACCTCCTGCCGGAATGCTTCCTGCTCCATCATGTGGGCCAACACCACCGACGTCAGCCGGTGCTGTCGCGCCAACGAGGGCAAGTCCAGCATCACGTACTCCGCCGGAATACCTTGCTGTGCCAGATTGTCAGCCGCCACGTGGGGGTAAAAATCTACAAACTGCGCAAACCCCACCAGCAGCAGCGGCGCATCACTGCTCAAATCCCCCGCCGTCATCGTCTGCGGCGCTAAACAGGTAGGCCGAAATGTGCCCACGGCCGTCGGCAGCAGCCAATTCTTTTCCGGCGACCCTTCCAGCGGATAACCGGCCTCAGCGCATAAGTCCTGAAAATTGCTCAAAGCCGCCGTGACGTTGTCCAGACCGGCCAGAGCGTAGGGGTGCTGCGGCTGTTCCTTTATCAATTGGGCAATAGCTGGGGCAGGGTGGACGACGGCCGTATCTGCATCCAGCGGCCAATAGCCCAGCAAATCAATACAACCGGAATGCCAATGCGTCGCCCCCCACCCCTTGGCCAAAACCTTCACCTTCTTCCCGTGCCTGGCAGCTTGCCAGGCGGCCGTCAGCCCGGCCAGCCCGGCGCCAATCACCAACACATCCGTTTGCTTCCCCATCACGTAACCGCCTCTGAATCCGCAGATTACGCAGATTACACAGATTAAAATAAAATCTGTGTAATCTGCGGTTGCTTATTTAGGTTTCTCCTCAATAGACCCTTTCTCATACATCGCCGGGCCAAGCCGCGAGGCCGTTTCCCCCGGCAGATGATCCGCATTGAGGACAGACAGGTAAATCAATTCATCCAACCGCTCTTGCTTGAGTTGTTGCCCCCACAAAATCGGCCGCAGCCCTTTCCAGCGTTCCTGCAAAAAGTCGCGCAGGGTCACGTTGGTCACTTCCACCGGGTCGTCCCGCAATTCGTGCCAGATACCGGCGGCCCGGTAGGTGCAAAAACCGCCCTGGCACGGCCCCATCCCCAGGCGAATGTCCCGGCGCACGTCGTCCAGCGTTTGAGCTTCCCCTTTGGTGATGGCCTGCTCCACGTCTGCCCGCGTCGCCAGTTCGCATTCGCAGATCAGGGCGTCGAATTTCTTCTCTTTTTCCACTGCGGCCAGCCGTTGGCCCAGGTAATGATAGCGGCCGGTATGGCCGAAGGGGTTGGGCACGGGGGTATCGGCAGTGGTACACGGCCGTTCCACCCCCAACTTCTCGCACACCCGGTTCACCGTCACTTCTGCCATCTGCCGGAACGTCGTCCATTTGCCGCCGGTGATGGTGATGAAGCCGGTCACGCCGTCCCGCGTTTCGTGATCCAGCAGCGTGTAGGCGCGGGTTACGTCGCGGGTATCAGCCACTTTGGTTTCCTGGTATAACGGCCGTACCCCGCCCCAACAGCGCAGCATCCGCGTCTCCTTCCAGGAGGGAACTAGCTTGGCCGCCTCCTCCATCATCAGATTCACTTCCCACGGTTCAATGGCAAAATGCTCCGGATCGGCCACCCGCTCATCCGTCGTGCCGATAATCGCCACCGTATGCGCCGGCACAATAATGTCCCCGTCGGCCGGCATCTTGCAGCGATTGACCACCGTATTGACCACCCGGTGCGCCGCGGCAATCATGGTGCCTTTACCCGGCATCACCTGCACGTCCATCCCGGCCGTATGGGCAATCTTGCCCGCCCAGGCCCCGGCCGCATTCACCGTGATGTCCGCGTAAATCGTCACGTCCTCATCCCGCACCAGATCGTGACAAAGCGCCCCCACAATTTTGGCGTCTTCCTGAATCAGATGTTTAACCTCGTGGTACTTCAACACCTGCGCCCCATGCTGCCGCCCCAGTTCCGCCACCGACTGCGTCGCCAAAAACGAATCGGCCGAACCATCCGGCACGCGGAAACAACGCTGCATCTGCGGGTTCAGGTTTGGCTCCTCACGTAGCATCAGCGCTACGTCAATTTCCTCACTGGGCACGCCGGTATCGTGACACGCCTGCAAAAACTTGTCGCCAAAATCGGGGTCATCCCAGGGCGTCACCACAAAAAAGCCGCCCGTATCTTCAATACAGTGCGGCATAATGCGGCGCAGGATAACGTTCTCTTCAATGCACTCAGTGGCTGCTTTGGGGTCTTTCACTACGTAACGGCCGCCGCTGTGCAGCAGCCCGTGATACCGCCCTGTCGTCCCGTGGGTCAGGTCCCGCTTCTCCACCAAAACAGCCTTAAACCCACGCAGCGCCAAATCGGCCAGCACGCCCGTCCCGGTCGCGCCACCACCAATTACCAAAACCTCCGTTTGAATTGTGCGCATGGTTTTTTTAGTGAGGCGTGATACGTGATGCGTAAAAACAGCCTCACGTATCACGCATCACGCCTCACGTTCTCATTCAACCCAATCAAATGTCCGGGTAACAGCTTTCTTCCAGAAATGGAACAGTTCCGTAGGAGCCTTGCTGTCCGGGTCCGGTTCCCAGGTCTTGTCCACACCCCAGTTCTCGCGCATCTCGTCGGTGCTGCTCCAGAAGCCTACCGCATAACCGGCCGCATAAGCCGCGCCCAATGCCGTGGTCTCGGCAACCATCGGCCGGACTACCGGCACCTGAAGGACATCCGACTGGAACTGCATCAGCAAGTCGTTGTAAACCATGCCGCCGTCCACCTTCAGCGCTTTCAGTTTCACGCCGGAATCCGTTTCCATAGCGTCCAGCACTTCGCGGGTCTGGTAAGCTGTGGCTTCCAACGCCGCCCGGCAGATGTGGCCCTTGTTCACGTAGCGGGTCAGCCCGGCAATGACGCCGCGGGCATCTGACTTCCAGTAGGGGGCAAACAAGCCGGAGAAGGCGGGCACAAAGTAGACGCCGCCGTTATCCTCAACGGTTTTGGCATAATCTTCAATGTGGAAGGAGAAGTCAAAGAAATTGAGGTTATCCCGCAGCCATTGCACCAGTGCGCCGGTGATAGCAATAGAACCTTCCAGCGCATAAACAGCCGGTTCATCGCCGAATTGGTAGCAAACGGTGGTCAGCAGACCACTCTTGGAAGGCACAATCTCGGTACCGGTGTTGAGGATCATGAAGCAGCCTGTGCCATAAGTGTTCTTGGCCTCACCCACCTCAAAGCAAGCCTGGCCGACGGTGGCCGCCTGCTGGTCGCCCAGGTCACCGGATACGGGGATTTTCCCGCCAAAGGGGCCGTCTTCAGCCGTATAGCCGTAAACGTCGGATGACGGCCGTATCTCCGGCAGCATACTCTGGGGCACGCCCATCGCCTTTGTAATGGAGTCAGACCAGCGCAGCCCGTCCAGATTCATCAGCATGGTGCGGCTGGCATTGGTCACGTCCGTCACGTGTGCGCCGCCTTTTGGCCCACCTGTCAGGTTCCAGATAACCCAGGTATCAATATTGCCAAAGATAGCGTCCCCTTTCTCGGCCGCTTCCTTCACACCAGGCACGTTGTCCAGAATCCAGCGCACCTTGGGGCCGGAGAAGTAAGTTGCCAACGGCAGCCCCACCTTGTCCCGAAAGCGATTCTGGCCGACCCCGCCTTCAAACTCCTTGATGAGTTTGTCTGTGCGCGTATCCTGCCAGACGATAGCATTGTAATACGGCTTGCCTGTATTCTTGTCCCAGACCACCGTCGTTTCCCGCTGATTGGTAACACCCACAGCAGCAATATCGGCGGCCGTGGCTCCAGCATTTGCCATAGCACCTTTGATAACGTCCTGGGTGCGGTCCCAGATTTCCATAGGATCGTGTTCCACCCAGCCCGGTTTGGGATAAATTTGTTCATGCTCCATCTGATGCGCACCGACCGGCTCGCCGGCATGATTAAAAAGCATACAACGGGTACTGGTCGTACCCTGATCAACTGCGGCTACATACTTTGCCATTTTTAACTCCTTTTTGGTAATTGGTAATTAGGTAATTGTGTAACTAGCCAATTACTAATTACTTGATTACCAATTACCCAATCACACACCTTTCACAGTCTCCAACAACGCATTTAATATAAGCCAGGATGATGTGGCGCCAGGGTCTTGATGGCCGATGCTGCGTTCGCCGAGATAACTGGCCCGGCCTTTACGCGCTTGCATGGGAATGGTATCTTTCATGCCCTGTTCGGCTGCGGCGACGGCTTTTTCCAGAGCGGTTACTGTATCGTCTCCCGCTTCTACGGCCGTCTTGAGGGCCTCCATGGCCGGCGTCCAGGCGTCAATCATCGTCTTATCACCGGGTACAGCCCGGCCGCGCTGCACCACGCCATCTACCCCAGCTTGCAGCATTTTGTACAGGTCTTCGTTGCTCAACTCTTCTTTAGCCATAACAGCCATGCCACCCCGCATATAAAACGTGCCATACAGGGGGCCGCTGGCCCCGCCCACACTAGAAAGCAGCGTCATCCCCGTTGTTTTGAGGATGTTGCCAATATCTTTATCAGTCACAGTGGGCAGCTTTTCCATGACCTTCTTAAAACCGCGATCCATGTTTATGCCATGATCAGCGTCACCGATGGGAGAGTCAAGTTCGGTAAGATATTCTTTGTTTTCTTTGAGCACCGCGGCCGTTTTTTCCAGCCAGGTAACGATTTGTTCTTTGGTTACAGTCATAGTGATACCCTTTCGGTAATCGGTGAACGGTAATCGGTTGTCAGTAGGGTCATAAACTGATTACCGATCACCGGATACCGATTACCGAATCAAACACCCCAGCGCAAACCGGGCGTATTTACCGGCGCATCCCAGAACTTGAGAATTTCCTCGTCTGCCTTGAGCAAAGTGATAGAGAAACCTTGCATTTCCAGAGAGGTGATGTAGGGGCCAATGAGGTTGCGGGCAATCTTGATGTTGCGCCCTTCACAAATCTGAGCCAGACGGCGGTAGACGGCGTAAAGCTCAGAAACGGGGGTACCACCCATGCTGTTGACAAAGGCGATGATCTCGTCGCCGGCCTCAAAGGGCGGGTCAATCAACTCGACGTCAATCCATTCGCCGTGTTCATTGTCCCATTCCCGGACGGTGCGGGCATAGGGGCCGTCATCCAGAATTTCGGCCACCATATCATCTACGATTTCATCTACGGGCTTGATTTTTTCGCGCCGCATACCCGGTTCACCATGAATCCCAATACCGATTTCGATTTCGTCGTCGCCTAATTCGAAGGTGGGTTTTCCAGCGGCAGGAACGGTGCAGGAAGTGAGGGCCATGCCCATGGAACGGCCGTATTTATTTACCTTGCGGCACAAATCGGCGCATTGTTTCAAATCATAGCCTGCTTCGGCCGCCGCACCCACAATCTTCTCGGCCAGCACCGTCGTGCCCACACCACGCCGCCCGGCGGTGTAAAGGCTGTCTTTCACGGCGACGTCGTCGTCAATCAGGATACTTTGTACCTGAATGCCGTCAGCGTAGACCAGTTCAGCGGCCGTTTCAAAGTTCAGCACGTCACCCGTGTAATTCTTAACGATAAACAGGATACCAGCGCCACCGTTAACAGCCAAAGCCGCTTCATACATCTGATCCGGCGTCGGTGAGGTAAACACTTCACCGGGGCAGGCAGCCGCCAACATGCCATAGCCCACAAAGCCGCCGTGCATCGGTTCGTGCCCGCTGCCGCCGCCGGAAATTAGAGCAACTTTACCTTCTACCGGCGCATCAGCCCGATAAACATAGGTAGGATCAAAGTGGACTTTGAGGTATTCAGGATGGGCCAGAGCCATACCTTCCAACTGTTCCTTAACCACATCATCTACAGCGTTAATCAATTTTTTCATCATACACTCCTAAAACAACGACCATCCACCAATGATCTGACGACTTCAGGTAATCATCGTTGTGCACATGTTCCGCAATGGTTTACTCCTCTTCGCCAGGCAAGAAGGGAGAAATAAACCAATCATAACAGAAAACACCAATTGCCCCCGAAACTAAGGGAACCAGGACTGGGGGAATCAACCAATAGAGGCCATCAAACAAACCCTGAGTACCCACCAGCGCGCCAAAAACACGCGGGCCGAGGTCACGAGCCGGATTGATGGAATAACCACTGGGGCCGCCCAGCGACAAACCAATTGCCAAAACGGTAAAACCAACCAATAAAGCGCCCAAATTAGCCTTTGTCTGAACGCCCCAGTTTCGATCATCAAATGCCGCCAAAACACCCCAGAGGAGTACCATTGTGCCAAAGAATTCGGCAATACTGGCATTCAGGATGGAATATGTTCCGGCAGCGCCATCAGCATAAGAACCAGCCGCACTCCAATAAGACGATCCCCAGAGAGCGCCAGGCCCGGTTGCCCATACATTAGGCATCCCAGCCGCCTGCAAGCCTTCCATGTAAATCAGGTAGACGGCCGCGGCGCCCAAAAATGCGCCAATTAACTGGGCCACAATGTAAGGAGCTACTTTGCCCCAGGGGAAACCCCGCTTGGCCGCCATAGCCACCGTTACAGCCGGGTTGATGTGCGCGCCAGTGACGCCGCCAGCTACGTAAACGGCAATCACAACGGCAAAACCCCAACCCCAAGCTATCGTATTCCAATTATAAGCGGCTGACTCCAGACGGGGGGCCAAACCAACATTAGCTACAACGCCATCACCCAACAGAATGAGGATGAATGTACCAAACACTTCAGCAATCAATTCACCAGTCAAACCTTTCCGTTTCATTTTTCCTCCTGGAAAATTATCTATTTAATTAAGTTAAATTGGAGAGACGTAGTCCGGAAATCTTGTGTCCAGACGACAGTACGCCTCAGACGTAAATACCGATCTATCTTCTTACTCTTCGAGAACACAGGGGATATGGAATTATAGGTATTGGGGCATGGTTTGTGTCAACATCACCTCCTTCTTTAGAGCGGTAATGTACCAACTACACGTACCTGAAAGCCAACGGCCGTTACCCAACCACCGGCTAACCTCCAGGCAAAATCATTTGTAAATTTGTGAGGTAATTACAAATAAATCTCTTCCCAAATGCTCCAAACGTCAGGCGACGTTTTTTATGAGCTGTGCATGTTACAAAGATTCGTCATTCAGGGAGAAGACCGCTACATCTTGAGCGCCATCCACGTGGGACAGACCCTCTTTTGTAAATTATGCACAAGGAACATCATAGAGGATGATAGGGTAAGGAATCAAGCAACAGGTAAAAAATGTTTCACATTGAAACACGATGCTTTACGGTCGTTTGAATTGTTCCGGAGAAATAGCCAGCCGCTTCATTTTACGCCACAAAGTCGTGCGGCCTATGCCCAACTGCTGGGCCATCTCCGAGACGCGCCCCTGGCAGGACCAGCCGGCCCGCATAATGGCTTCCCGCTCCGCCGAAGCAATAGAAACGACAGGCAGTGGTTGCGGATACGTGCCATCAATAACCCGGCCGTACCGCACCACATCCGGTAGATCAGATACCTGAATCAAATGGCCGGTACATTGGCTGCACGCCCGCTCCAGCACGCCTTCCAGTTCCCGTACATTGCCCGGCCAGGGATAGGCTTGCAAAACGGCCGCCGTCGCCGGTTCGATAGCCACGGCCGTACAATCTCCTACCGGTGAACGCTGTAAAAACTGGTTAGCCAACGGCAAAATATCCTCCTTGCGATAACGCAGAGGCGGTATACGCAATTTGAACACGCCAAAACGATAATAAAGCTGGGACAAAAACTGACCGTCAGCTACATATTGTTCCAGATCAACCGAAGTAGTCGCCATGATGCGCACGTTCACCGGAATAGGATACGTGCTGTTCAGGCGCATAATCTGGTGTGTCTCAATGACGTGCAGGAGCGCCGCCTGCATCTCCAGAGAGAGCTGCTCAACCTGATCTAACAACAGCGTACCGCCTTCTGCCAATTCAAACTTGCTGGGACGGCCGTTTCCCGCAGCATCCGTTTCATAGCCCAAAAACTCAGCTGTCATCAATTCATGGGGGATAGCGCGACAGTTAATGGCGATAAACGGCCGTTTTGCTTGGATACTGGCGTTGTGAATAGCCTGCGCCAGTAAATTTTTACCCACGCCTGCCTCTCCCAACAACAGCACCGGGGCCGACCCTTTAGCTGCCACTTCTGCCTGCCGCAAAAGACGCTGCATCGGCCGTGACTTTCCCGCAAAATCAGCCAGAGTCAGCCGGGCATTGGCGCCCACCTGCTGCTGCACCAGGCGGCGCACCTGCGCTGTAGAACGGAACATCAATAGAAAGCCCGTTACCCGATCATTCCCCTCCAGCACCGGCCGCAAATTGACCACTAAGGGCACATTTCGCTGCCCGATTTTCAGATGGGTTTCCACATCGCTCAAAATAGTATGCTGGGCCAGTGCCCCGTCTAATACTGCTGAAAACGAGAGAATATCCGTCACCACCTGGCCGGTTACCGAAGCGGGGATGAGGCCCAATAGCGCCCCAGCCTGTTCGTTGCAATGAGTAATGATATTTTGGTCGTCCCAGGCAATCACGCCTTCATGGATGGCAGCCAGCAACGTACTGACTTCGCTCAACCGTTGATTAGCCTCATCCAAGAACCAGTCAGTTTGTAGTTGGTTGGTAATGGCCCGGGCTACAGCCATCACCAGAGAAAGGGTATGGGATGTGGCCTGCTCCAGAGGACAAATAATAGCGATAATGCCAATGATACGGCCGTTAACCGCGTGAATGGGTGCGGCCGTACTGACCATCTGGTGCAACCGTTCGTAATAATGCTCCGGCCCCACCACCTGCACCGGCATGGCCGTAATCAGGCACATCCCCAGAGCATTTGTCCCCAACTGCCCCTCGGCCCAATAGACGCCCTGCCCCAGCCCGGCTTGGTTGACACGGCTGACGGCCGTCTCATCCCCCACCAATTCCAGCACGCAAGCCGTCCCATCCGCCAGCATAATAGCGCAGTCCGAACCTTCCATAAACTGGTGGATGTCTTCCAGAAAGGGAGTCGCTACAGTCACTAAATCTTGTTGGGAATTGAGTACGGCCGTTAACGCCGAAGGCTGCAAACGATTAGGGCGCGGAGCGGCTGTGGGGTCCAGCCGGGGGACACAGCGCCGCCAGGACTGCACCACCGCCGGATCAGGCAAATCTTCCCGAACAGGTTCACACCGTCCCTCGGACATAAATGCCTGCCACAACCGATAAAGCGTATTTTCCGACACAGGATAAGCAGTTGGTAACATAAGTTTACCCGGCTCCTCGCCAATCCAGCTTCCCCCTATCTATATCAACTCTACGCTGTTTCGGCAAGCAGGTGGCAAAATGGGGCGGAAATATTGTCAAATGTTGTGGATCGGCCATATTAAACAGCGACCTCCACAGGCTTGAAAATAAGCTCATCTGATAATTTTGGCATGTCTGGCAGAATGCGCGTTTTACCATCTGGGAATTACATCCGGTTTACTCAACAAATGGAAAGCGCGATTGAAAGTGGATAGCAAACTGGCGTTCCCTGGCCGGGGCCGGGTAACGCCGGAACAGGAAACGAGTCGGGTAAGGTCTGATTCAGCAAGACGCCAAAAAGAATAGAAGAGCCGCGTCAAAAGAAATTGCCGTGATCCTCATAGAAAAGTATGAAGCTGAAGGGCGCTACCAGCGCCCAGATAGCGAAATGGATGAATAAAGCAAAATGAGCCACCTACCCCGCGCCTACGGAAGTGGTGACTCATTTTTGACCGCACCTTAACAACTGAATGAGATGTCAAGGACAGTATATCTCAGCGGCCTCTTTCGAGGTCCGCTGCATGGGCCTACTTGGATTCGAACCAAGAACCCAGCGGTTATGAGCCGCTTGCTCTGCCATTGAGCTATAGGCCCCTTTCGCCCTCTCAGGACGGTTTAAAGAGCGGCAGAGGGGATTCGAACCCCTGATAACAGCTTGGAAGGCTGTTGTGTTACCCCTACACCACTGCCGCGTGACGGTAATCGGTATTCGGTTGACCGTTTACTGATGACCGATTGCCGTTCACTGAATAGTCGGGGCGGCCAGATTTGAACTGACGACCTCTCGGACCCAAACCGAGCGCTCTGCCAAGCTGAGCTACGCCCCGACGCGGTTGTTAAAGCGTCGGGCAGTAGTATACTAAGCTCAAGAAGCCACGTCAATATATTGTTAGGAGAAAATCATGCCCCAAAAGGCCTCTGTCTACCAACGCTATTTCAACGCCGAACACGATATGATCCGCCAGACAGTACACCGATTTGTACAGAAGGAAATTGCCCCGTTTGTGGACGAATGGGAAGAAGCGGGGGAATTTACCTGCCGCGTGGCCGCCAAAATGAACGCCGGGCTGGATCAGGTGAAGGAAATTCCCATGGCCAAAAACTTTGCCTGCCAGGTGAGTAACTTTGCCACCTACGAGGCGGTGCAGATTTTTGGCGGCTATGGCTGCATGCGCGAATATTTGGTGGAACGGCTTTACCGGGATAACCGCATCCTCTCCATCGGCGGCGGCACTACGGAAATTATGAAGGAAATTATCGGCAAGCGCCTGTTTGGGTAAAAGTGGTCTATCACATGCTCCACCTGAATGATAACGGCTGCCCTGACAGAGCAATTCTGCCACCTTGCCGCTTTGTCACTTTTGCAATACGCTACCAATCATGTTTGCCGAAATTGTGGTTAATGTGGAAGCGCCGTTAGCCGGGACGTTTCATTATCATGTGCCGAAGGATTTACGGCCGTCTCTCCACATCGGCCATCTGGTAGAAATAGAGTTTGGCAAACGACTGGCCCAGGGCATCATTATCGCCTTCTCCGACAGCGCCCCGGTGGAAGAAACGAAGCCTGTCATCGCCCTGATTGACGAGCAGCCGGTCGTCTTTCCCTGGCA
The DNA here is from genome assembly GCA_027054335.1 of Ardenticatenaceae bacterium. Lineage (GTDB taxonomy): Bacteria > Chloroflexota > Anaerolineae > Promineifilales > Promineifilaceae > JAJRTP01. The sequence goes on along the minus strand of JALUPA010000756.1, from coordinate 625 downwards.
GATTGAACTGGCGCACTGGTTAAGCCGCACCTACCTCACTCCGCTCAACGCCTGCCTGCGCCTGATGCTGCCGCCCGGTCTCAGCCGCTGGTCGGATATTACGCTGGACATCAACCCGTACTGGGATGGCAAAGGCCGCCTGACGCTGTTACAGGAGCAGATACTAAATTTGCTGCGCGAAAACGGGGATATGCGGGGCAAGCAGTTACAGCGCGCCCTGAAGAAATGGGACAAGAAGATAAAGAGGAAGGCGTGGTTAACGGCCGTAAACCAACTGGCCCGCCGCAATATCATCCGTAAAGCCTCTGTCCTCGATCCGCCCCGCGCTCGCCCCAAGCAAATCCGCACCGCCGAACTGATAGCCGCGCCGGAACGGTGGCAAGCCACCGTTACCCAACTGGGCCGGGCCAACAAACAGGCGGACGTGCTGCTCTACCTGTTAAATAGCGACGATCCCCTGCCACCGGAAACGGCCGTACTCGCTGCCACCCACGCCAAAGAAAGCCACCTGAAAAAACTGGAAGCTGCCGGACTCATTCACCGCACACCCGGACAGACTATTGTTACGGCCGTCATCACCCCCACCGCTGCCCCACCCGAATACGCTGACCTCTTTCACCAACTC
>JALUPA010000755.1 GCA_027054335.1 Ardenticatenaceae bacterium | reverse complement strand
GTAAGCGGTGTCCCGTTGGTACCTGACCCCTAAAATTCCATGGCAGCAGGGCTTCAATGTCACTTTGTTTGTGGCCATTGACAATAGCGGTGAGGATTCCTGTGATGTAGGCGTGGGGCTCCACGGTATTCAATTTACAGGTTTCGATCAGGGATGCGAGCATGGCCCAGTTTTGGGCACCGGCCTCGTGGCCAGCGAAGAGGGCATTTTTGCGCTCTAGGGCGATGGGTCGGATAGTTCGTTCAACGGGGTTGTTGTCGATCTCGATACGGCCGTCGGTAAGAAACAGGTTTAGGCCACCCCAGTATTTGGCGATGTATTTGAGGGCTTGTCCGGTCGGGGATTTCGTTGAGACCTGAGCACGGCTGAAGGTAAGCCATTTTTCAAAGGCATCCAGCTTTGGCTTTGTGCGTTCAATGCGGGCGGCAAGGCGCATATCGGCGGGCTGACCTTTGATCTCGGCTTCGATCCGGTAGAGGGCGGCGATCTGTTTCAGGCCTTCCTGCGCAATGGGCGCGGCGTTGGCTTTGGCCACGTCATGGAGTTTGCGGCGCGCGTGCGCCCAGCAGTAAGCCAATTGGATATCGCCGTTTTTCTGTCGGTCGAGCAGGCGGTTGTAACCGGCATAACCGTCCACTTGCAGGATGCCACCGAAGCCCTGCAAAATATCAACCGCGTATTTACCGCCGCGCCCCGATGCATAGGTGAAGGCCACCCCTGGCAGAGCGTCCCCGCGCCATGGCCGATCATCACGGGCCAAGGCCCAGAAGTATCCGGTTTTGGTTTTTCGTCGCCCCGGGTCCAGCACCGGAGCTGTGGTTTCGTCCATGAACAGTTTGCTGGACTGTTTGAGGTTTGCCAGCAGGCAATCATATACCGGCTTCAGCTCATAAGCTGCCTTGCCCACCCATGAAGCCAAGGTGGAACGGTCCAGATCAACACCCTGGCGGCTGTATATCTGGGCTTGGCGATACAGCGGCAGGTGGTCGGCGTATTTGCTGACAATCACGCTGGCCACGGTGGCCTCGGTTGGCATGCCGCCCTCGATCAGGCGGGGTTTGGCCGGAGCTTGCACAATGCCCGCTTCGCAGGAGCGGCAGGCATATTTGGGACGCCGGGTGACGATCACACGGAACTGGGCGGGGCTGATGTCGAGCCGCTCAGATGTATCTTCACCAATGATGTGGCGCTCAGCGCCGCATGCACAGATCGTGCTTTCCGGCTCGATTATTTCTTCAGCGCGTGGCAAATGCTTGGGCAGGTGCCCCCGATTGGACTTTCGTGGTGCAGGTTCTGATTTAGGCGGGTCAATCGCTTCATCCTCGGCATGGATGGCCGCCATGGCCGTTTCGATGTCTTCCAGCGCCAGCTCATATTGCTCGGGATTAACTTTCTCTGACTTGACCCCGAACAAGGCCCGCCTGAAGTCAGTCAACAATTTTTCCAACCGTTTGATACGATCTTTTTTGCGTTCGATAAGGGCATCCTGCGTAGAAAGCTGGTCCTCCTGATGTGCATTTTTTGTCCGAGACAACAGGAGCAGCGCCTTCAGCGCATCAATATCATTGGGAAGATCATCGGCATTTGTCATGGCCGGTTTATAGCAAATTCGGCCTGCAAATACCCGCCTAAACGCACCCGTGATTCACTCTGCCGCAGCTGGTGGACGGGCCTCTAAAGCGTGAACTTTGCGCCAATCCAGCCCCGCAAATAGCGCCTCAAACTGCGCATGGTTCAGCCGCATCATGCCGTTGGAAATGGCGGGCCATCTGAACATGTGTTCCTCCAGCCGCTTGTAAGCCATTACCAGCCCACTGCCATCCCAATAAAGAAGCTTAAGCCGGTCCGCCCGCTTGGATCGGAACACATAAACAGTCCCCGTGAACGGGTCTTTGTGCAGATGGTTCTGAACCAGCGCCGCCAGCCCGTTATGGCCCTTGCGAAAGTCCACCGGCTCGGTTGCCACAAATATCCGCACCCGATTGGACGGGAAGATCACGAGGCTGCCCCCAATGCACGCACAATCTCGGCTATCCGCGCTGCCGGTGTTTGCCCATCCAGCCGCAACGTCACACCCCCGCTGATCAGCTCTATGGGTGTTACAGCAACCATTGCAGGGGCTTCCGGCTCGGCGGCATCCTCC
>JALUPA010000754.1 GCA_027054335.1 Ardenticatenaceae bacterium | reverse complement strand
CTATACTGGCAGCGTCACCGCCAGCTACAACTACGTTTACGACGCTGTGGGGAACATGACCGCCTACACCGAAACCGTCGGGGCCAATACCACCAGCGTCAACCGCACCTTCAACGCCGCCAATCAGCTTGTGACGGCCACGGATGCAACCAGTGGCACAACCAGCTACTATTACGACGCCAACGGCAATCTGACCCGCATCCTGCCGCCAGGCGTCAATGCCGGAGAAGCGGGGGAGCAACAGTACAGCTACAACCAGCGCAATCTGCTCCTCACCGTTGCCACCGGCGCAGGGGGCGGCGTGTACACCCCCAACGCCAGCTACGCCTACGACGGCGACGGCAACCGGGTACAGCAAACCGACTACAGCGGCAGCCAACCCGTCACCACCATCTACACCAACGACAACCTTGGTCTCTCCCAGGCGCTCATCGCCGACAATGGAACAACCCAAACTGCCAACCTGTACGGCCTGGATTTGATCCTGCAAGACGACGGCGCGCAAACCCGCACCCTGCTCACTGACGGCCTGGGCAGCGTGCGCCAGGAGATGGCGGGCAGCGTGCTGGAAACCGCCACCACTTACGAACCGTACGGCAACATCCTGGCCCAAACCGGAAGCAGCGGCACCGTTTACGGCTTCACCGGCGAGCAGTTTGACGGCGCAACCAACCTCCTCTACCTGCGGGCGCGGTATTACAACCCCGGTCTCAAACTGTTCATGTCCCGTGACCCATTCCCCGGCTGGCTGGGGCTGCCTGCTTCACAACATGGCTACACCTACGCCCATAACAATCCCGTTCTTCTGACAGACCCCAGCGGCGAGATCGTGCCGTTGATTGTGGGCGGAATAATCATTGGCGCCGTCACGGGTGTCACTTGGGATGTGATGGTTGTTCAAGGCGCAGGCGGAATTGATAACGTCTTGAGCGGCGCACTCTGGGATAATCTGCGCTGCCGTGTTGATTGGGAGCGCGCCGGGCTTTCCGGCGGATTAGGCGGATTGATAGGCGGTACAGCGGCGCCGGTTATTGCGGCCGTTCCTTCGGCGGCCGGCGCGGTTTATAACTCTGTCCCTTCTGCTTACGCTCAATGGCTGTATTACTCTGGGTTCAAATATCCGTGGCTGGGAAAAACGGTAGCGTTGGGAGGTACGGCCGTTGGCTTGTCAGACACTATCTCTGACAACATCCTACGTATTCGGGCTATGATGGGTGACCCATATGCGCAAGCCGCAATGGCTGAGGCCATGGCAACTTGGAATCCTACTCTGGCCTTAAAGGGTGGATTGGATGTGGATGATGAGTTTAACTTGCGACGAGAGATTACTGATAGATACGCTGAATACAGATGCTTTTATTGTGCGAAAGAATTGCATGAGACTTTTGGAGACGATATAGTGTTAATAACATCAGGAACTTATCGAAAAGAGCTAGTTGGTCCAGGCGGTTATGGTCCTGGGTACACCGATATTGGCGCACCAGATGGATGGCATGTTGGTACGGTGGATAGACAAGGGGATTTTTGGGATAATGGGGGTTATCAAGGAAATGCAGTGGAATATCTTAGTGTTTTTTCGGAGGTGAACCAAAACGTTACTCAAAAATGGTTTGATAATATCGGCGATTTGGAAAGGGAAATTATCAACTTCAAAAGAGGAGAATCTTGGTGGTTACGCCGCAACAAGTAGAGTTTCATTTTCCCTGACTCTGATAAGTTTTCTGACTGTCTGGAATAAGGCGGTGCAGACAAACGCTCTCCTCGCACCGTCTCGTTCTTCACTAGCCTACAGATAACTGGAAGAAGTTGCCGCTTGTTTGGCAAAAGGGGGACGGTCATCGTTTCGTTCACGCCGTTGTCATTCCCCCACCTTCGTGAGGGCAGGCTCTGCGCAGGCAGGAATTCATCTTCACCTGTGGATTCCCGCCTTCGCAGGAATGGCAGTTCACTTTTGGTTCAAACGATGACCATGCCCAAACACAAAAAGTCAGGCCTAGATTTTCCTGTCGTTTTTTTCAAATGGTTAAGGTTTTCATTTCTTTTCTCTTGCTGTCTATTTGAAGGATAATAAAATGGGAAAAAACAATAATGCTACGAAACAACTAGGTCTTTTGGTTGTAGACCCTTTCTACGACTTTGATGCTTATGAATTTTTGGAATCAGTGACTCCCAGTGATTGGTTAGACGCCTTGGCGATTTGGAAGAACCGACCCGCATGGGCTTCTTCTGAGGAGTTACACCTACCGTGTAAAGAATATACCATCCCAAGCAAACCGTACACATGCATTGTCGCGACTTTACCCGAAGCGATTCGCAGAGATTTTGCATTAGATGATTTGGAATTCTCTTTTCAACTTATTGGGTTGATTTTAATAATAAACTTATCCCAAAAAGCACTTTGGTTAGAAAACCAAACTTATCTTGAATATATACAATCTGCAAAATTTGAGCAAATTGGCTGGTTTAGAACAACATCTCTCAATAAACTGATAATAGCTGTCAGTGATGGACACCCTCTTGTTTCAAATGATGAAATGCTTGCTTTGTTAGGATTAGACTCCAAAACCTTAGTGGTCCCCTACCAAACCCAAAACAATCTGGGCTCTCGTATTGGATTTTCACAAAAGTTTATTCAAAATATTTTGAATCAATTTGTTGGGGATGGTCATCGTTTCGACCAAGCGGTCTGATTCGGACACAGATTAACGCAGATAACGCTGATTTTTTGCTTTTATCAGCGTAAATCTGCGTCCTATTGTCTGGCTTGTGGCCGAAACGATGACCGAGGACCAACTCTCGATTATGAAGCTGCGGAATACTTCGCTAAAATCGCCGCTGATAATTGGGGTGGCACACCGGTTGTTTTACCGATATGCGTAAAAAATTTTGAGGAAATGTCAGGAATTGTTGTAGAAAGGCAGTTTTGGGACACACCATATCAAAGGAATATGCCGCAGACGTATCTTAACAATTACGATATGAATGTTGCTCCTATAGCAGGCATCGAACGATGGTGGCAAGTAAAATTTAACCCTCGCGCCTATAACAATTTAGTGACGAGATAAAGGTCACAATGGAACACTCTGAACTAGAAAAATACTTGACTGACCCACAGTCAGCAAAATTGCAACTATTTTCTGAAGACGAAGTAATGGATTTAGGTCCTGAACCGTTACTATCAGTTTATATTATGATTAAAGGAGCAATTAGAAGACTAAACTTAATAATAGAAGTCACGAAAGGCGAAACTATTTTTAGAAAAAAACTTGATGGTTTCGTAGTTGAGCGGCGACCAAACCCAATCGATCTCAGATCATATTTTGAAATAGTTAGAAAACGTGATGCTATGATTAAGTCACATCTGAAACTGGTTAAAAAGTCGAGTACATCATTAGTTTATCAGATTATATTGTAATCTCGTCGGGACGATGAGCCAGGATGCGGGCGCGGCCGATACCGGGGCGGCTTACGTCTTTGCCTACGAGAACGGCAGTTGGGGCCAGCAGGCTAAATTAACGGCCGATACCGGGGCGTCGGGCGACCAGTTCGGCTTTTTCGTGGGGCTGTCCGGCAGTTACGCCGTCGTGGGCGCGCCGCAGGACGATGACGCGGGCAGCAACGGCCGGTTCTACTTATATTTTTGTAGCTGGCGATTAGGCTGTTACTTCAGGAGGATGCGGCGAGTGAGGACGGCGGCCATTTCGCCCCGGTAAGCGGCGCTGCCGCGGAAGTCGCCGGGATGGGTGTTGGCAGCTCGAGCAGCCTGGGCGGCAGAGGCTACGGCCGTCTCCGTTATCCCATCTGCTAACATCTCTTCAGCCGTATACAGGCGAAACGGCCGTGCCCCAAGCCCCGTAGCTGCCAATCGCGGCGTAGCCCCTGATGACTGCCAGCAAGTGATGGACACAATGGGCGTATCGGCCGGGGTGCGGGCGACGCGCTCGCTGGAACCTGCGCCGGAGGCCACAGTAAAGAAGATGTCGGTGATCAGGCCGTGGGGGGTTTCATCTGCGCCTAAATAATCGATCAGGCTGATGACGGCTGTATCCGGGGTGCGTAACGATAACTGAGCGTCCAGAACCAGCAGTGCGGCCAGTAGTTCACTGTCCGGCAGACGGCTGGCAATAATACCGCCCAACGTAGCTGCGTTCCGGTAGGTATTTGGCCCGGCTTGCTTAATTGCTTGCTGCAAAAGCGGTGTAAAATCGGCCGTTGCCAACTCTGCTCCTAAAAAATCATAAACAGCGGTCAGAGCAGCCGTAGCGCCGATGCGCAAAATGTCATTTGTTACCCGAATCTGATTCAGCCCCAAAGCCTGCAAATCTACCACGCCGGCGACGGCCGTTTTGTCATCGCCGGCCAATAGCTGCGTTCCGCCCGCCAATGGGTATACGTCAGGTTGGGCCAGTAAATTTAAGGTTTCTTCAAGATTGGTGGGGCGGTAATAATTTTCCGGTCGGTAAGCCATATTCGCATCCCTTCTCCTTATTGTGCTTATGATATACTTGCTTTTGTAGAGGGTATTCTACCAGAAAGCAGCTGATATGCACTTCTATGAGACGGTTGTCCGGTCGGCTGGCCTTAAAAATCTTATCCAAATCTGATGAATCTGGCCCACAATAAGACCCTGTTTTCAAATCGTCGTTGGTGGGCGCTGCTCATTGCCGTAAGCGTATTATTGTTGATGAGTTTTTATGCGGTCACGGATGGGTCTCACTTGGCGAATAATGCGGCGCTTTCCGGCGCTGATTAGGTGGGAGCGGGGATTTGCCATCGTTTACCTTCCCATTCATTTGTCGTTTACGGCCGTATTACTGATAGTGAGCAACTAACCCGCCCCGTTGTACGTATTGGCTTTAGTGAGCGCAGCTGGCGTCCGGCTCATTCTCATGGCAATCAACGCCGTTATTCTGTTGATCATTCTGCGGCGGGATGGCCGGGCAGGGTGCTGGCGGGATACAGTTACGCCCTTGACCATTGCCTTATTCTTAGCTGTCGCTCAGGTTACGGCCGTTTCCTGGCTGCGTTTAACCACTCTCGGAACCATTAGCGGCTCTCCGGGGTTATAGAGCAAAACGGCAGGTTGCAGAGTTGCAAAGTGATCAAGCGCCTTGCCACTTTGCAACTTATAAAAAGGAGCCATATCTATGTTAAACATCATCAGTGCCTTTGGGTTAGCCGGCAGCGCGGGGTTGAATGCCTACATTCCCCTGTTCATCGTCGCCTTGGCCGCCCATTATCCCCTGAACGATCCCTTCATCAAACTGCAAGCGCCTTATGACGCTATTGGCAGTTGGTGGGCGATTATGATCATCGCCTTTTTCCTGATTATCGAGATGCTGGCGGACAAGATACCGGCCGTAGACACGCTCAATGACGGCATTCAAACCTTCATCCGCCCCGCCGCAGGTGCGTTATTGTTTGCCGCCAGTGCCAACATTCTTACCGACATTCACCCGGCATTATCCCTCACGGCCGGTTTGCTCACGGCCGGCAGCGTTCACGCCGTCAAAGGCACAGCCCGGCCCGTTGTAACAGCCGCCACCGGCGGAACCGGCAATTGGGCCGTCAGCCTGGTTGAGGACATAGTCGCACTAACTATGACCTTGCTGGCAATCTTTGTCCCGGCTCTGGCTGGATTGATGTTGATTGTTATTGCCTTCATAGTTTATCGTTTGGTACGTCGCTGGCGGCGACGACGTAAACCGGCGTTTGCGTAATTGGAGATTGGAGATTGAGGGATTGGAGATTAAACTTTCAATCTCTAATCTCCCAATCTCTTCCCTATGTCCTCCGAAAAGGCCCAACAGCAAAGCGACAAAGCCAAAGGCTGCCTTTCCTGTTCCTTTATGGTGCTGGGGGTAATCTTACCGGCGGTAGGTTTTGCTTACGGCATGAAGGTGTGGCAGGATGTGGCGGCGTCGGCCACGTTGTCCGGGATCATTTTTGCTGTTTTCTGGCTGGGCGCGTTAGTGTCAGCCCTGCTTATTCAAGACATTTCCTGGCTGTATTCCTTTCTGCCGACGGTGGGCGGTGTGGTTTACGCCATTGCTCCCGATTTTATTCCCCTGCCTCTGGACGATATTACTGTCCTGGCAGTGGGCATCTTTTTCTCTCTGGTTCTGATCGTCAAAAAGATAGCTCCACCCTATGTTTTGCTGGCAGTACTGGTGACGGGCCTGTATGCCTGGTTTGGCCGGGAATGGATTGTCGGTTGTGTGGATGAGGCGATTGTGTTTGGCGTCGTTTTGATTTTTGGTTTCATCTTCAGCCGTCGTTAACCGGGTAGTGTCAGGCACGGGGTAGCAACACTTACATAGCCAAGACCGTTCACCCCGTGCCTGACACTACCGAAAATCGCGGCACGGCCGTACCCTTCTCCACCGTCGCATCCTCCACAACCGCCTGCTCAATCCGGCAGCCATCCCCAACAGTGGCCCGGCGGATAATGGCGTTGGGGCCGATCACGCACTCCTCGCCAATAACCGCGCCAGCCTGAATGTAGCTGCCCGGCCAGATGACGGTGTCCTGCCCAATGGACACATCCTGGTCAATGTAGACGGCATCCGGATCGATCAGGGTGACGCCGTGAGCCAACCAGTGGTTGTTGGCCCGGCGGCGGAACGCTTTTTCTACGGCCGTTAACTCCGCCCTGGTCCCCGCCCCCAAACATTCATCCGGGTCTTCGGTGGTCACGGCCGTAACCCCTATCCCCTGCTCCTGCGCCAATTCAATCATATCCGTCAAATAATACTCCGGCCCGGAACGCGCCTGACGCAAAGGTAGCTTGTCCACATTTTGCCACAAAAAATCAGCGTCAAAGCAATACACCCCGGCGTTTAACTCCCGGATAGCCAGCAATTCGGCCGTGTTGGGGCGGCGTTTGGCCTCGGCTACTTCCACAATTTCCCGCACGTAGCCTGCTTCATCCCGCACCACCCGGCCAAAAGAACTGGATGGTTTGCCCATGACGGAGAGGAGAGTGACGGCCGTGCCGCTTTCCCGCTGCGTTTCGGCCAGTTTTTGCAGCGTTTCTACCCGCAGTAAAGGCATATCCCCATAAGTGACAATGACTTGACTGCTGCGGTTGATGAGCGCCGGCCGGGCCATCAACGTGGCGTGCCCTGTGCCCAACTGCTCCGGCTGCACCACGTACTCCGCCCGACGGCCGATAAGTGCCTGCACGCCACCCTCGCCCGGCCCCACCACCAACACCGGCAGCAAATCGGCCGTTGCCTCCGCCGCCTCAAAAACGTGCCTGACCATCGGCTTCCCGCCCACCTCATGCAAAATCTTCTGCTTTTTGGAATTCATCCGCGTGCCTTTTCCGGCTGCCAGTAAAACAATGGCTAAACTCATCCTCTATCCCTCCATGAATCTTTATAAGTTTTCTTTTTATGGCAATTGGCACAAAGAACTACACATTTGGCAATCTCTTGCTGAATTGCACCAATTGAATAACCATCCCGCATTAGTTTTGTGACTTCGGCTTTTTTCTTTCCTTTAACATGATCAAATTCGAGGACAGAAGGATCGTTTTCCCCGCACTCCTGGCAAGGATGAGTGGACAGATAGTTCCAAATATACTCGCGGGCTGCTTCGATCTTTTTTAATTTGTTTTTGTAGACGTTTGACTTGTGGGTTTCTTTATTTTTCAGATACCAGTTGCTTTTTTGTTTGTTTTGACAGGATCGGCAAGTTCTCTGACGCTCTCCTCGGCTTTTCCAACGCCAATTAAATTCGTCAACGGGTTTTGTTTCTCCGCAATGATTACAGATCCTTGTATCCATTTTGCATATCCATAGGCTAACAGACAGAAAATAAAAAGAGGCCATATGAAGATATGGCCTCTCTAGCTGGGGTGCCAGGATTTGAACCTGGGATGGCGGATTCAAAGTCCGCTGCCTTACCACTTGGCGACACCCCAAAGACGGCAAGATATTAGCACAAGCGAAGGGCATTCGCAAGCAAAAATCGCCGCCGCATCTAACAATTATCCCTTCAATACAGCGCTTTTCACGGCACTTTCTGTAGCCGCCAGTGCCCGTGAAATGGGGCAGTTGGCTTTGGCTGTGGCCACCAATTCCTGAAATTCTTCTTCGCCCAGGCCAGGAACAACGGCCTCAGTTTCCAGTTCAATCAGGGTGATCAGCGGGCCGGTGTCGTCTTTGCCCAGGGTGACGGAGGCCGTGGTATTGATGCTTTCCGGCGTATACCCGTTGCCGCTGAGAAGGGCGGAGAGGAACATGGAAAAGCAGCCGGCTTGTGCCGCGCCAATCAGTTCTTCCGGGTTCGTCCCTTCGCCCGTCTCAAAACGGGAGGCAAAGGTAAACGGCCCTTCAATCAAGCCGCTGCCGACTTTCATCACGCCGTTCCCGTCTTTTAATGTGCCTTGCCAGATGGCGTTTGCTGTTCGTGTGGTCATAATTTGTTTACTCCTTTTGTTTAATCTGTCTAATGAATTTGTACTGGGTCTTTGATAGCGCCCCGGTCTGTTAACGCTATATTATACCCCTCGTCCCAGTTTTCGGGAGGGATGGTTTTTTGGATGGCTACGGCCGTATTCTTGTAATCCGGTATCTTGGCGCGGCGGTCCAGTTGGACGGCCGTCAGCAAATTCGCCGCTGCCTCCGCAAAGTGGAATGGAATAAAAACAGTCCCCTTGGGCGAGCGTTCCGTTACCAATACTCGCGTTTTGATGGCCCCTCTCCGGGAACTAACTTCCACCCAATCGCCAGTCACCAGGCCCAAATCCCTGGCATCCGCCGGACTCATCTCGCAGATGGCTTCCGGGAAAATATCTTCCAGCTTCGAGCGGCCGGACATCGTGCTGCCGTGCCAATGGTACAGCACCCGTCCCGTACTCAGATTGAATGGATAGTCCGCATCCGGCTGTTCCGATTCCGTGCCAAATTCCACTTCCCAGAACTTGCCCCGGCCGCGCGGAAAACTGTCCGCAAAGAGGAACGGCGTGCCCGGATGATCCAGACTGGGACAGGGCCAATGGACGCCGCCCTCCCGTTCCAGCCGCTCGTAAGTGATGCCGTAAAAATCAGGCGTCACCTGCCGCATCTCTTCCCAGATATCGCGGGGATGGTCGTATGCAAAGCCGTGCGCCAGGTTCAGCCCCAAACGCCGCTCAAGGCGCCGCCCCAAATCGGCCAGAATCTCCCAATCTGCCCGCGAATGGCCCACCGGTTCCACCGCTTGGCGCACCCGCTGCACCCGCCGGTCGCTGTTGGTAAACGTGCCATCCTTCTCCGCAAAGCTGACGGCCGGTAAAATCACATCTGCCATCTCCCCTGTCTCGTTGATAAAAATGTCCTGGCAGACCAGAAATTCCAGTTGTTCCAGGGCGCGCCGCGTGTGGTTTTGGTCCGGCTCGCTGATCATCGGGTTCTCGCCCATGATGAACATGCCGCGCACGGCCCCATCCAGAATGCCGCTGACCATTTCTGTAGCAGTCAAGCCGACGTTGGGGTTGAGTTCTACGCCCCAATAATCTTCAAATTTACCTTTGGTGTCCGGGGCGGTGACGCTTTGGTAGGCGGTGAAGACGTTGGGCAGGCCGCCGCTGTCGGAGCAGCCTTGCACGTTATTCTGGCCGCGCAGCGGGTTCAACCCTGTGCCCGCCTTGCCTACGTGGCCGCACATCAGGGCCAGGTTGACCAGGCTGAGGGTGTTGTCTGTGCCGTGGGTGCTTTGGCTGATGCCCATCCCCCAATAGATGGCGGCGCGATTGGCTTTGGCGTACAGGCGGGCAACTTCACGGAGGCTCTCGGCCGGGACGCCGCTGACCGATTCGACCCATTCCGGCGTGTACTTTTCCAGCGATTCCAGATATTCCTGGAACCCTTCGGTGCGCCCGGCGATGAACGCTTCGTCATACAACCCTTCTTTGACGATGACGTGGGCCATAGCCTGGAATACGGCCACGTCGGTTCCCGGATTTTGGCGCAGCCAGAGCGTGGCAAAATCTACCATTTCTACGCGGCGGGGGTCGATAACAATGAGTGCGGCTTCGTTTTCCCGCGCGGCCCGCTTGAGGAAGTTGGCGATAACGGGATGGGTTTCGGCCGTGTTGGAACCGGTGACGATGAAGGTGTCCAGATTTTCCATCTCGGCGATGGAATTGGACATGGCGCTGGAGCCGATGGAAAGCTGCAAACCGGTGACGGAACCGGCGTGGCAGAGGCGGGCGCAGTGGTCTACGTTGTTGGTGTGGAGGAGGGCGCGCATCAGTTTTTGGAAAACGTAATTGTCTTCGTTGGTGGCTTTGGCGCTGGCGTAGCTGGCGATAGCGTCGCCGCCGTGGGCGCGGGCGATGCGCACCAACTCGTCCGCCACGTAGTTGAGGGCTTCGTCCCAGCTTGCTTCGCGCCAGACGGGTGGGGCGGAACGGCCGTCTGCCCGGTTCACCCGTATCAGCGGCGTCTTTACCCGGCCGGGATGCTTGACATAATCTGTACCAAAGCGGCCTTTGACGCACAACATGCCGTAGTTGGGTGCGGCGTCAAAGGGGGCTTCTACAGAATAGATAAATTCATCCTTGACGTTCAGATTTAGCTGGCAGCCCACGCCGCAATAAGGGCAAGTTGTGCGTACTACACGATCTGGTGAGATCATGGTTTACCTCCATGAGATACGTGATACGTGATGCGTGATGCGTGATGCGTGATGCGTAACTAATTGTCACGCATTACGTATCATGTATCACGCTTTAAGCCTGGTATTCGGGATGTTTGGCGATGAAGGCGTTGAGGCTTTTTACGGCCGTAGCCCTCACCTTGTTTTGCACCATGGGACTCCAACCCAGCAGCGTGCCGGTTGGTCCCAAAGCCATGCGTGTCCAGCGCCACAGGTCGAATGAATCCTGGTGTTGGATGATACGGCCGTCCTGAAAAGTAAAGGCAGCTTCGATGATATTATGCACTTTACGGCTGGTAGAAAAAGTATAGGTTGCTTCCCAATGCGCCTGGCCTTGTGTCCCGTCGGCCTGAATGTTGGTAAAACTGATTTGCAAATCCTGGCCCCGCTCACATAACATATGCCACATTGCCCCGACTTGTTTGCCCTGTAAATCGGTAAAGACGGCATCGGAAAAGTGGATGTCAGGGCGATAGCAGGCAGTCATAGCCCCGTAATCCCGCTGCTGAAAGGCGGTGTAGAAGTTGGTAATGAGGGTTTTGTTGTCGGTCATTTGGGTTTCTTTTGTTTTACGGCCGTTTCTCGCAGCATCTCTCTAATGGCCTCTTCCGGCAACTGTTCATAGCGACGAAAACGAATGCAGCTTTTGCCACAATTTAACGCTGCCAAATCATCCGCATGATCGGCCACCACTTCTACATCCATGTAGAGGCTGATGTAATGTTTTTGCGCCTTGTAGCTGCATACAATGTCGTCATCGGTTACGGTTACGGCCGGCATCCCGTAAGCAAACGTCTCGCGGGCTTCCGGCAATGTGTCCAGAATCAGCGCCCGCAGTTGGCTGACCTGCATTTGGCACATATCTGGCAATGTTTGGATATAGGCTTCAACTGCTTCGTCTTTCATTACTGTTTGGGTTATGTTGTCAGAGGTGACAGTCACTTATAAGCGTTGTGATTTTGCCTGACGCCTCCGGAGAAAGTGACTGTCACCTGTATAATTACAAAACATTTTGTTACGGCTACTCTGTCTGGAAAAAGTGATTGCCGCCTCGAAGTTTTTATTTGATTCGAGGGATGCCCAAATCTTTACAAATTTTGACGGCGAGTTGGTTCTTGATTTCTCTGTGTCGGGGGACTGTTGAACTACGGCCGTTTCCCGGATTCCAATAAACTGAATGCTTACTGCCTTCCCGGAACAATTCACATCCATGTTTTTTGAGATGTTTTAGCAGTGCCCGTCTCTTCATTTACACAGGTACCAGCAGTTCTTCCCGAATAACATTGTTGCTATGTGATTGGCGGCGGGCAATTTCTCTGTTTGTTTCAATAATTAGCTGGACAGCCTCTTTGAGATTTTCTCTTGTTTCTGCCAGTGTTTCTCCCTGTGTGTTAGCTCCAGGCAATTCTTCCACGTAAGCTATCCATGAATCATCAATTTTTTCATAAACGGCCGTAAATCTTTCCATAGTACACCTCACAACTTTTTGGCTCTTTGGGAACTCCGGAGGTTGGCAAATCCGTGATGCGTATCCAGAGAAAATCACGCATCACGCATCACGTCCCAACCCTATGAAATCCTGAAGACCCAACCTTTTTATCTCATTATAGCAAAGATTAGACTCGACGTTTCTTTTTCCGTTTACGGCGGGTTTGGCTGAAGATGGCGTCCGGGTCCAGTCCCTGTTCCAGCAGCGCCTGCCGCTTCGGTTTGAGCGCGCCGGTGGGGCAGACGCCGACACATTGGCCGCAAAAGACGCAGGTGGTGTCGGGCAAAGCATCGTCCATGAATGTGGCGATTTGGGTGTAGAAGCCACGGCCGTCAAACGTCAGGGCAAAGGCGTATTGGGCGTCGCTGCCGCATACCTGCACGCAGCGCCAGCAGTTGATACATTGATTGTAGTCGCGGATGAAGAAGGGGTTGTCGTCATAAACCGGAGCCGTGCGCCGTGCGCCGCCGGCAAAACGGTTCTGGTCTGCGTCGTATTCATCCAGTAGGGGCAGAATTTCCGGGGCTTCGCTCAAGTCTACCGTGGCGGCTAACATTTCCAGGATGGTGCGACGGCCGTGGCGCACATTTTCGCTGTTCGTCACAATTTCCATCCCGTCGCTGACTTCCGTCACGCAGGCGGCCAACTGCACCCGCGCTCCCGCCTCCACCGAGCAGATGCGGCACAGGCCGTTGGCTGTCAGATGCGGATGATAACAAATAACCGGAATCTCAATGCCGGCCTGGGCCGCTGCGTCTAAAATCGTTGTCCCTTTGGGCACAGTTACTTCACGGCCGTCAATCGTCAAAGTTACAGATTCGTTCATGGTTGTCTCCGTTACCGGTTATGCTTTTACCGGCGTTAGTTCCCGGCCCAGTTTATATAAAAATTCCGGCGCAAAATCAGCCCCATTCGGCCATTCAATTGTATTGGTTTCCTCATTGACGTAAACCTGGCGAAAAAAAGCGGGGTCTTGTAGAGGTTGGAAAATCGGGCCAGTTAACTCTTTCTTCAAGTCAACTTCCTTGGTAACGCCATTGTTAAATCGTAACCTTAACTTATATTCACTTAAGTACTCTGCCTGATCAACGTGTAAAAACATGACAGCCTCCTAAAAGAGCGGGGGAATCTTTTGCAAAGGTTCCCCGCGCCGAGCAAGTTTCCAATTTTCCATCAGTTCGTCACGATGTACGTCCAGCCAGTCAAAAAGCATATTCAGCGCCCGGCGAGACATCTTACCTGTAACCATACCCGTTTTGATTTCAATAGTTACTTCTTGATCCTGGTAACGGGCGTGAAAATGAGGCGGGGAATGATCCCGATAGTTCATAAAGACAACGATGCCGTAAAAACGGGAAATTGTGGGCATAGTACTAACCTTCCAGAATCCTTTCCGGATGGGTGTAAATACGCATCCGATCCTGGCGCAGGTAGGCGACGATACTCATGTGCCACGCTTCGGCCAAAGCCACAGACAGGCTGGTGGGGCTGGTGCGGGAGCAGACGATGGGCGTCCCTATGCGCCGCGCCTTGTTGATCATCTCGCTGGAAATACGGCCGCTGCTCAACAAAATTCTATTCTCCGTGGGTACGCCGTCCAGCAGGGCCGCGCCGCGCAGTTTGTCCAGACAGTTGTGGCGGCCAATGTCTTCCATTTGCAGGAGGATGCGATTACCCTCGGCGAGTACGGCCGTATGCACACCCCGCGCTTCCCGGTACATCTCTGCGCCTAACAACGTCTGCCGCATCAAAGCGGCCAATTGCTGCGGCGTCGCCGTCAAATCCGAGTAGAGTGGTTCGTGCCGCTGCGATAAATCATTAAACGTCACCCCGCCGCCGCAGCCGGCCGTAATGGTAAAGCGGGCTGGTTTTTCTACCGTCGTATCCCGCAGCCAGACGTCTGCGCAACGGCCGTTGCGGGACAGATGCACGTGCCGCACGTCCGCCAGACTGCCAATCACGCCTTCATTCGCCAGAAAGCCCAGCGCCAGTTTGTCCAGATGGCGCGGCGAGGCCATAAACGCGACCCATTCCACGCCATTCACCGAAATGCACACGTGCGTTTCTTCGATGATGGCGCCCTCAACTGTGTGTGGGGCACGGCCGTTCAGGCTAATATATTTGATTGCTTTGACCCCGCTCATCCAAGACCTCTTGGGACGCTGATTAACGCGGATGACGCTGATTTTTATCTTTATGATCTGCGTAGATCAGCGTTAATCCGCGTCCTGAAAAACAACAACTCTCGTTTCAGTTATTCGACCAACTCTGGCCACAACTCAATCGCGCTCAAAATAGCAGACGCGGCCGTTTGCCCCAGGCCGCAGAGAGACGTTTGCGTCATGGCAAAACCCACGTCTTGCAAGCGGGCTTTGTCGTCCGGCTGCGCGCCGCCATTGTGGACCACGTGATCCAGAATTTCCATTTGCCGCTGCGTGCCCAGTTGGCAAGGGAAGCATTTGCCGCAGCTTTCGTGAGCGAAAAAGTGGGACAGGTGGTACAGTGTTTGCCGCATGTCATACGTCTCGTCAATCACCATCACCACGCCGGAACCGATAGGGAAATTGTTATTGCGGGACGATTCATAGGTCAGCGGATAATCCAGTTGATCCGGGCCGAGGAACACGCCGGCCGCGCCTCCGACCAGAACCGCCTGAATCCCCTGGCCATCAGGCACGCCGCCGCCCATCTCAATCAATTCCCGCACTGTCAGGCCGAAGGGCAGTTCATACAAACCCGGCCGGTTTACGTGCCCGCTCAGGCAAAACCACTTCATCCCCCGCGAATCGGTTGTGCCCAGCTTTTGCCATTCATCCCAGCCGATGCGGGCGACAGTGAGGGCGGCGGCCAGCGTTTCCACGTTGTTGATGGCCGTCGGCTGGTTAAACAGGCCGTGCGTGGTGGGGAAGGGCGGCTTGACGCGGGGAAAGCCTCGTTTCCCCTCAATGGCCTCAAACAAAGCCGTCTCCTCGCCGCAAATGTACGCGCCCGCGCCCAGCCGCAGTTCGATGTCAAAATGGAAGCCGGGCCGCCCCAAAATGTTTTGCCCCAGATAACCGGCGGCTCGCGCCTGCTCGATGGCATTTTGCAGCCGTTGGGCGCTGCGCGGATATTCGCCGCGCACAAAAATCCAGCCGTTTTCCGCGCCCACTACGTAACCGGCCAGGGTCATAGCTTCAACTAGACTAAACGGGTCTTCTTCCATCAGGCCGCGATCTTTGAAAGTGCCCGGTTCGCTTTCGTCAGCGTTGGCAATGATGTGTTTTTCTGCCGGAGAACCGGGAGCGCTGCGGGTAAATTTCCATTTCAGCCCCAGGGGAAACATGGCCCCGCCCCGGCCCAAAATGCCGCTTTCGTCCATCCACTGGATGATGGCTTCCGGTTCGTGCTGCAGGGCGTTTTGCAGGCCGACGTAGCCTTCATGCGCCAGATAATCGTCCAGGTTGAGGGGATCAACCTTTCCGGCGCGGCGCAGGAGCAGGCGGGGTTTGCCGTAGATTTTAGCAGCCGGTTCGGGCCATTCCCCGGCCAGGAAGTCGTCTACGGCCGTTACAGTCAGATCGCCGGCAGGACGGTTGCCGTTGAGGGCGGCGGGAGCGTGTTCGCACAGGCCCAGGCAAGGGACGCGCTCGTAGGTGATACGGCCGCCGGCGCTGGTTTCCCCGTTTTGCAGGCCCAGTTTGGCTTCGATGGCTTCGTGGACGGCCGTACACCCGGCTAACTGGCAGGCCACATCCTCACACACCCGAATGACCTGTTTGGCCGTTGGCTCACCATAAAACATGGTGTAAAACTCAATCACCCCGTACACATCTGACAAAGGAACGCGCAGGGTTTGGCTGACGGCCGTTTGCACTTCGCGGGGCAGCCAACCGTACACAGCTTGCGCTTCATGCAGTAGGGGCAGAAGGGCGTCGCGCTGGCGACCCTGATACTTTTCCAGAATGGGGTCTAGCAGGGAAAGGTCTATGGTTTTAGTTGTGGCGATCACAAGACACCTCGTTGATCATACGTGATGCGCAGGGCATCCGGGCCAGTAATGGACTATGGCTTGATTGTACTCAAGATGGAGACAAACTCCAATAATGGTTTGAGTTGGCCTATCGTTTCCATAATTGCAAACCAGACCAGATCGGACTATAATTTTGTTAAACAGTAAGAGAGGCGGTAATCAAATGCAAATCACGAATATTTCTGATGCCAAAGCCAGTTTGTCCCGATTAATTGAGCGGGTGTTACAGGGCGAAGAAGTTGTTATCGGCAAAGCCGGCAAACCTGTCGTCAAAATTGTGCCGTATGACCTGGATGAAACGCCGCGCAAGTTAGGGGCGGGTAACTGGAAAGGGAAAATATGGATGGCAGATGATTTTGACGATCTGCCTGATGATATTTTGCAGTTATTTACGGGAGAAATTGAAGATAATGAATTTGCTGCTTGACACACACGTTTTTTTGTGGGCTGTTGATGATAATCCCAAACTTTCTGCAAAAGCTCGCGCCGCGATTGTGGCGGGAAGCAACGTGGTTTTTGTCAGTGCAGCGACAGCCTGGGAGATTTCTATAAAGAAAGCGATTGGCAAGTTAAAGGCTCCTCAAGGTGATTACCTGGAGGAGTTAAGATTACACCGTTTTACATCGCTTGATATTTCCACTGAACACGCATTAGCTGTTGAGAATTTGCCGCATTACCATAAAGACCCGTTTGATAGAATGCTGATTGCCCAGGCGCAGGTGGAACGTTTAACTTTGGTGACTGGAGACTTGAGACTGAAGGCGTATCCGGTGAAAATTCTGGAAGCGTGATTTTTTTGCAGAAGCGTTCTAATTTCAGATAAGTGACAAGGCTGTTAACACGCCGGGGGTGAATTGGATGGAGACAATACGACCGTCCCGCACCACCGGTTCATTCTGTCTTTGATTGGGTTGGAAGGAAACGGCCGTATCCAACCATATCTCCTGTTCGCCAATTTCTACCGGGTAAGGCTGCCCCCATACGGCCGTGCCCCGCATGAAATTAAACGCTCGTCGCGCCGACCAGTTGGTATCCAGCATAAAATCACCTGACTTGGGGAGGGGATAATAAGAACCATCTTCCGACTGTAACTTGAATGACAAGTCGTCGTCGGCCAGGTCTGCCAACGCCTGCAAAATCAACTGCCCGCCCAATTCCGCCAACTGCTGCTCGGCCGTTGGCCCGCTGACGCCATCCGCCAGATGAAAAGTCGCCTGTTTGAGAATATTTCCCGTGTCCAGCGATTCATCCATCAGGTGTAAGGTGACGCCGGTATCATTTTGCCCTTCCCAAAACGTCCAGAAAAGGGGGGCCGGGCCGCGAAAGTGGGGCAGCAGGGAAGGATGTAGATTCCAGCAGCCATAGCGGGGCAGGTCGAGCAGATTGCCATGAAATTTGTAGGGAAAACAGGAAACCAGAATAAGATCGGGGTTCATTTGGGCGACTTGTTGGATGAATTGGGGGTGATTGATTTGGCGCACGGCCATTACCGGAATACGGTATTGCGCCGCCAGTTGCAGGATGTCCGGCGGAGACGTCAAAAGGATGCTTGAGTCCGATTGTGAGCTTTGCGGGATGGCTGGATTGGTGCAGGGACGGCCGTCATCTTCCAGCAAATACGGGGGTAGCGCCGACATGGGTAAGACGATACCAACTACACGCACGCCTTCCGCCAGCAGCCGGGCCAACGGCACGCGGGACAGAATACCGGTCATGCCAAAATACAAAACCCGGACCTGGCCTAAATAAGAAGGTTTGCTATGCGTCATATTCATCATATAATCCCCTTAGAAGTATAACCAAACCTGATTTATCTCTCCGAAAAACGAGGCAGACATGGCAAGAAGACAAAAGACTATCTGGGTTGTAGATTGTGTTAAATTTGGCCGGGAAATGGAAGCATTGGATCAGCCGCCTTTCCCCGGTGATCTAGGGCAGCGTATTTATAATGAAGTTTCGGCAATGGGCTGGGAGTTGTGGCAGGAACAATCTACCATTCTCATCAATCATTATAATTTGAATATGGCCGATCCGCGGGCGCAGGAATTCCTTTTTGAGCAAATGGAAACGTTCTTCTTCGGCGAAGGAGCGCAAATGCCGGAAGATTGGACGCCGCCGCCCAGTGCGCCGCGGAAGAAGTAATTTCAGTGCGCAGTTTTCAGTTTTCAGTGTGCAGTCACGCGCTGAATACTGATTACTGAACACTGAAAACTGGAATTTCCTCGTCAATCTGAAAATGGAGACGGCCGTGCGCCTGCCGCAGCGCTGTCTCTACCTCATCCGGTGTTTTCCCGGAAGCAAAAATGAATCCCAAATAGCTTTCTCCCTCTGGCAGGGGACGGATGTGCTGGTTTAGTGGCGCAGTGATAACGACGTCGTCAATGTGGGGAATCTGCCGGGCGGCTTCTACGCCGTCATAACTGCGCAAAATACCGGTCTGGGGGATGGGGATCATCATCACGCCGCTGGCCTTTTCTTCCCGCTGTAAGCCGCTCACATCCAGGCCGCACGCCTGCCGCAGCAGCAGTTCTTCCAGCGACATATTCATCTCAAAACGCAGAGTGCGGGAGCAAAGGCCGCCAATGGAACGGCCGTTCACCTCCACAATCCAGGGGCCAGCTCCATTTACCCGCAGCTCGGCGTGAACGGAACCAGTTTGTAGCCCTAAAGCACGCGCACCCCGCTCAGCCATCTCTGCAATGGCTTGCTGTATTTCTGCGGGCAGGCGGGACGGGGTGACGTAGATCGTTTCTTCAAAATAAGGGCCGTCCAGCGGATCGGGCTTGTCGAACAGGGCCAGAACGTGGAGACGGCCGTTAGCCAACACTCCTTCCAGCGCTACTTCAAACCCTGGTATAAACTGCTCCACCAGATACGCCTCTCCGCCAAAGGATTGCAGCAGTTGGCGCAGGCGGGCGACGGCCGTAACCAGTTCCCCCTCATCATCCGCCCGAATCACGCCCCGGCTACCATTAAGCGTGCGCGGCTTGACGACGCAGGGGCAGCCGATTTCTTGCCGGACAATGGTCGTTACCCGTTCCATCGTCTCATCTACAGAAAAATTATGGAATAGAGGCACAGCCGCGCCTCCCGCCGCCAGCATTTGCCGCATGATGTACTTGTCGCGGGCCGCCTGCGCCGCTGCTGGAGCATTGTGCGGCAGCCCCAACGCCTGTGCCGCCCGCGCCGCAATCAGGGCGCCGCTGTCATCCACAGAAAGAATGGCGGTTAACGGCCGTGTTTCCGCAAAATCTACAATCGCCGCCACTGCCTCATCCGGCTGGTTAAACGTGACGGGCAAAATCTTCGGCGCGGGTTGAGCCAGCCCCGGCGGCATATCCACCGCCTGAATGACCTCAATCTCCAATGATTTGGCAGCTTGCAAAAACGCCTCGCCCCGGTACGAATGGGCTGTGGTGAGCAGCAAAACCCGTTTAGGCAAATTGTTTTGATTTACATTGAGCATTTTATCCCCTTTTGGGATATTCGATGTTGGGATATTACAATAGTATCGGCAGGTAATGCTATGATATCTTCAACTCACAACCCCAAGTATAAAAGATTTTGCCATTTAATCATAGAAAAACGCCGGCAGCAAGGTGTTACCCAGTCGCAGCTTGCTGAAAAATTAGGGCGGCCGCAATCTTTCGTTTCCAAATACGAGAATGGCGAGCGGCGGATAGATTTGATCGAATTTATGGAAATAGCGGCGGCCTTGGGCATAGACCCGGTTAAATTCGTCCGCGATTTTCAG
The DNA here is from genome assembly GCA_027054335.1 of Ardenticatenaceae bacterium. Taxonomy (GTDB): domain Bacteria; phylum Chloroflexota; class Anaerolineae; order Promineifilales; family Promineifilaceae; genus JAJRTP01. The sequence continues at coordinate 24,747 of JALUPA010000754.1, read as the reverse complement.
GAAACAGTTGTGGAGGATGGCGTTTGAACATTCTCGAAGAATGGGAAATTACACCTGAACAGTTGACAAAACTGCTGGCAGAAAACCCCAGCCTGCGCGGTATGCTGCTTGGTTATGTTGCCGAGCTGAAACTTCGAGAAATTGTTACCAGTATTCCCGGCGTTTCTTTCAGCGTGAAGTTCGATGATCACAATCGGAAGAAAAAAGGAGATCTGTACGTTGTGTACCGGAACAAGGCATTTAGTCTGGAGTCAAAATCACTCCAGTCCAGTACCGTTAAGTGGAATGCTCAAAAACAGCAATGGACAGGCAAAGCGCAAGTAGATGCCAGTGACAGACGAACAATTACCTTGCCGGATGGTTCAACGTTAAACACCACGTTACTGCTGCGTGGCGAGTTTAATATTTTGGCGGTGAATTGTTATGCGTTTGAGGGGGAATGGCGGTTTGTTTTTGCCCGAAACAGTGATTTGCCCGCGTCAAACTACCATGGTTATTCTGAAACGCAAAAAAGATTTTTGATAGCCAGTTTGATACCGGTAATGTGGCCGCCTGAACGTCCCTTTTACGCCAACCTTCAGGATTTACTGGATGAAATGATTGCCAATGGAGAAGGTTCTGCTCCGGCAGTTCCGGTTATTTGACGAATACCAAAAAATAAGAATGGTTTTTTCTGGCGTGAACCTGCTTTTTCAGGCGGCTGACGCTAGGGCGATTATTTCTTACCACCACAAATAAATCCTTTGTGTAAAAACCATACTTTTCGTATTCGTTGATGATTTCCACGTGGGTCAGCCATTGCTTGCCCCCGCTTACCTCGTCCTGGCATTTAACAATTAGCGTTCCTTTCTTTTTCAAAACACGCCAGGCTTCACGGCCGGCGCGAAAATACATGTCGGTAACGGCGGCGTGCCATTTTGCCGTACCTTTTTTTCGGGTTTGCCTGTTTACTTCATCTCCATTGGCATATGCGCTGCGGAAAGATGTGTGCGAACCGGAACCAGCCTTTTGGGAATTTTCCTTCCGATAAAATCCTTCCATATACGGCGGGTCAAGTACTACGCAGTCTATGGATTCATCAGCATATGGCAACTGACGGCAATCTATTCCGTCGGCTATATCCGTTGCTTTGATAATATACTGTCCCGGCGGCACCTTTTGCCAGAATACGCCTTTACCATACGTTACGTCGGCTATCACTGAACCCGGTGGAACGTGTAGCGCCAATATTTGGGGAAAAACGTCCGCATTGCCCCCCACGCAAGCAGACAAAATCAGGTTGCTTGTCGGTTCCCCGCCCTGAACGCGCCGGGAAACGGGGGGATTTTCAGAAAAGAGTTGGGGTTGAATGGCTTTCATAGCGAGATAATATCCCGTTTTGGGATATTTGTCAATCTGGCTGCCCGGTTTTTTGAGTTGCCACAACGTACAGCCGCAAAAGGTGCAGTTCGTCGTAGCTGACGGTTTCGTTTAAGCTCTCGTAGACGGGGCGCAGGAAGTCGGTGCCCAGTTCGGCGAAGGCGTCCAGGACGCGCTGTTGGGTTTCCGGGGGCAGTTGGGAGCGTTCCAGCAGGTTATCTGAGCGCAACGGCCGTCCCCCCTGCGCGTACTTCCACAAATGATTCAACACCGTCCGTTCCTTCACGCCATACGCCCCGGCAATTTCCGGCACGGATTGACCGGCATTAAACGCCTCGCCCACTTCTACAGTGCGGTTTCCCCCGGTGCTGCGGGCGATGCGTTGGGCTGGGGTGCTGGCTACGGCCGTAGCCCTCTTCTTCTCCTCCAGGCCATGTTCCCGGCAGTATTCCCGGATAACGGGCAAAAATTCAGCCGTGTATTTCTCCAATTTTGCTTGTCCCACGCCGTACAATTGGGCAAAGCTTTGCTGGGATTGGGGATAGTACGCGGCCATTTCCACCAGAGAGCGGTCAGAGAAGATGACGTAAGGTGGCACGTTGGCGGCAGAGGCCAGTTCGGTGCGTTTCTGGCGCAGTAAGGCAAACAGGCCGGGGTCGTGAGCGGTTTCTGCTTCGCGGTAGGTCACGGTCGTTTCCCGCTGTGGCAGCACACCCAGCACCTTTTCTCCCTTGAAGACGGCATACGCTTTTGGCGTTAGTTTCAAGCTGCCATACTGCATATCCTGTACCAGCAGCCCTTGTTGAATGAACTGCCGCGCCAGATACTGCCATTCCTTTTTGGAAAATTCGCCGCCGATATTATAGGTAGAAAGCTGGTCATGCCGTTTTTGCCGCACTTTTTGCGAGCGGGAGCCACGCAGTACGTCAATAATGTGTGACGTACCGTAAAATTCACCGGTGCGCTTGACGCAGGAGAGGAATTTTTGCGCGGGGATGGTCAGGTCGGCCAGTTCCTCTTCTTCTGCCTGGCAGTTGTCGCACATGTCGCAGTTGTCCGCCTGGTATGTTTCGCCGAAGTAGTCGAGCAACGGCCGTCGGCGGCACACATTTGTCTCGGCAAAACGGATCATCGCTTCCAGCCGCGCTCTGGCGCCCGCCTGCTGGCTGGGGGCAGCTTGCATGATGAAGTAATTGATATTCTGTACGTCCCCGTAGCTGAACAGGAGCAGGCAGTCAGCCCGCAGCCCGTCCCGCCCCGCCCGGCCGATTTGCTGGTAATAGCTTTCCAGATTTTTGGGCAGATCGTAATGCACAATAAAGCGCACGTTGGATTTGTTGATGCCCATGCCAAAAGCAATCGTTGCCACCATGACAATGCCTTCTTCATAGCTGAAGCGGCGCTGGTTTTGGCGGCGTGTTTGGGCGTCCAGGCCGGCATGGTAGGGGAGAACCGGCCAGCCCAGGTTAGACAGTTGCTGCGTCAGGTTGTCCACTTGCTTGCGCGTGGCGCAATAAACGATGCCAGCCTGCTCCTTGTGCGCTTCCAGAAAGGCCAGCAACTGCCGCACGCCGCCGGATTTGGGTTCGACGGCCAGGAACAGGTTTTTCCGGTCAAAACTGGCCACAAATTCATCCGCATCAGCAATGCCCAGAGAGCTTTTGACGTCCTGGCGTACCCGGCCGGTGGCGGTAGCGGTAACGGAGAGACTAACGGCCGTAGGCAGGCGGCGGCGCACGTCGGCCAGTTGGCGGTATTCGGGACGGAAATCGTGGCCCCATTCGGAGATGCAGTGGGCTTCGTCAATGGTCAGGCAGTCTACGCGGATTTGTTGCAGCAGGTTGAGTGTTTCTGGACGCAGCAGCGTTTCCGGGGCGACGTAGAGCAGTTTGACGGCTCCGCTTCTGATTTGGTTGGTTGTATAAAGGTATTCCTGGTAGGAGAGGGTGCTGTTGAGGTAAACGGCCGTCACCCCCGCCTCTCGCAGCTGCGCCACCTGATCCTCCATCAAGGAAATGAGCGGCGACACCACCACCGTCAGGCCGGGAAACATTAGCGCGGGCAATTGGTAGCATAACGATTTGCCGCTGCCCGTGGGCATCACCGCCAGCGAATCCCGCTTGTCCAGCACATTTTGGATGATCTTCGCCTGTAAGGAGCGGAATTCGTCGTAGCCAAATACCTTTTTCAACAGGGATTGGGCGGTGGGGATATCGAGGGGATATTGGGAGATTGGGGGATTGGGGGATTGGGAGATTGGATCGTCCGCAATCTCCAATCCCCAATCTCCAATCTCTTTTTCTTCCGGTAAATACCAGCCAGATAGTTGGACATAGCAGCGCAGTTCACCCTCCGGCATATCTGACGGCCGCCACCAATGAGCCAGGGAAACGCGCAGTAATGTACCGGCCGGAATCTCGTCTAGCGGTTCCTGAAAACCGACGAAGGTCAGAGTACGGCCGTCGTCCGGCGTGGGGTAGCGGTAACGGATGCGTTTGGCGTCGTCGTCGCGGACGAGAGGTTTGTCCGGCCGCCAGAAGGTGGTGCTGTGGGGCGGAATGCCGGTACGCTCGGCAATGAACATGGCCCCGGCCGAAGTGGCTTCTTTCAACATTCCCTCGTACAGTACATCCAGCCCGCCTTCTTTGGGCGGCATCTGGTATTCGATAAAGGCGATGATGTCATCTACGGGGGGCAGTTTTCGTTTGCCGCGCACGATGACGTTTTCCGTGTGGGGCGGAATGATGTCAGGATCAGGCTCGGCTTCAATTTCCCACACGTCGCCGACGTTGTATTCCAGGTTGAAATGATCGTTGGTGGCGGCGTCCGGGGCGATGAGGCGCAAGGAACGGCCGTCAAACGTGACCGCGCCGATACAGGCCCCGCTCCCCATCCGTGTTTTGGCTACAATGACAACTTTCATGGCGTGATATGCTCCACTTCAACCTCCAATTCCCGCTGTAATTTGGCGGCAACCAGGGAACGATGGCAGGCGTCCGGTTCCCGCTCCACACAAAAGAGGGCCACTACCTGAGTGTCTGGTTCCAAATCATCCAAAAGGGATTGCGGGTCAAAATCGGCCAATATTTCCGCTTCGTAGGCGTCAATGAACGCTTGTCCCAGGGTGACGCGCTGCCGTTTGGCCGTTTTGCTGGCTTTGTCTGCCTCTTTTTGGCGTTGGCGCACGGCCGTTGTCGGGGCCAAATCCTTCCGGTGCAGGTAATGGATGCCCATCTCCGCCAGCCGCGCTTGCAATCGCTTGCTATTCACAAAGGCATATTTAGCCCCGCGCACGCCGCGCCGCTGCCGGATGTCGCAAAACGTGTCTACCCCCGCTTCTTGCAGCGCCTGAAAAAATTGCTCTTCAGTAGAGCCATAAACGCCGATAGTAACAATTTTAATCATTCTGCTCCCTCATCATCATTGACATAACGTTTGCGTGAGGTGTAACTGAAAAAATCGTCAAACAGGCTGGGCTGCCCTTTGTGCAGGCGTAAAATCACATCTTCCTGGGTGATTAACTGGTCTTTTTCGTCAATGTGCTGTACTTCAATGCCCATTTCTGCCAACGTTTCGCCGATCAGTTTGCTGCGATGGCACATTTCCGGCTTCCCTTCGCTGCACATCAGAATGACGGGCAGGTTTTGGCTGTGCGCTTTTTGCAAACGGCCGATGCCTGCCTGATAAAATGGCTGCCGCCGCACTTTTTCGTAATCTACTTTGCCGTCTGTGTAACAATCCAGCGATTCCGGCTGCCCGCCCAGCGTATCCCCCATGAACACGTACCGGATGCCTACTTTTTTTAGATGTTCGGCCAGCGCCTGGCGGGAAAAGTCTGGTTTGTAACGGGAATACGGCCGTGAGCGTACATCAATCAGCCAGGCAATGTTACGGGATTTGAGTACGGCAATAAAGGCGTCCATCTCCCGCACGCCGTAGCCAATAGTGTAAATGGGGGACATGGGACGTGATGCGTGTTGCGTATTGCGTATCCTTTCCTCCTACGCAATACGCAATAAGTCGTCAAATCTCAAACGGAAAAATGTCTTTTACGGGGATACGCAATTCGGGGAACAGTTCCGACTGGATGGCGCCGTCCAGGGCAAAATGGCCCAGCGGCACGTAAGCGTTGCCTCGCGGCACGTACACGTCCACCGCGCGGGCGTCCGGGTCGGCAATCCAGTACTCTTTGACCCCCGCTGCGGCGTATAACTGGAATTTGGTGTGCCGGTCATGCCGCAGGTTTCTCGGCGACAGCACTTCCACAATCAAATCCGGCGCGCCGTCAATAAATTGTTCCTGCACGATATTCAGCCGCTCTTTGGCAATAAACAGGATGTCCGGCTGCACCGGGCTGGCCAGGTCGGGCAGAATCACGTCAATGGGCGCGATGAGAACCTGTCCGGCTTTGTGTTTTTGGGCAAAATTGCTTAAAGCCATAGCCAATTCAAATAACGTCAATTGGTGTTTGGTGCGCGGCGCCGGACTCATGTATAAATTCCCTCCTATGATCTCGTAACGGAAGCGGTCATCCGGCAAGCGGCGGTAATCTTCATACGTCCATTCTCCCTGCCGGGGCCATTGGTAGATTTTGGTTTCTGTTTCCGGTAAGGTTAATGCGGCCATAGGTGTTTCCTTTTTTATAGTGGCTGGTAGCTGGTTTCAGTATAGCATATTTTGGAGCGAGGCGGCAGAGCGGCAGGCGTTTCACTTTGTTGCTTACTCCCCTGGTCACTCTGTAACGCTTTACCGTATCTGCCGCAGCAGGGGAACCAGTTTGTATTTGCGCTGGTGTTTTTCCAGCACACTGTCCAGATAAGCCTGCCATTCAGCATCACGGCCGTGTTCCCGGTACACGTCACGCGCTTTGGCCAGCCAGGATACGGCCGTATCGTAATACTTCGCCTTGCCCGCGTCCATAATCGCTTCTCCCCGCGCCTTGTACTTTTGGATGGCCCAGTCAGGATACTGATCTTTGACCGCTGCCGCTACCCGTTCCATGTCGCCGCTGTAAGGGGAGTGATCGACAACCTGCATCGCTTCCCTGAGCATATTTTCGTGCAGATAGACGTTAACCTGGGGCGTTGACCAGGCTGATTCCAGGCTTTCCAGCATTTTGGGTTTGATTTGCGGCCACCGGTCGCCCGCCAGACGTTTGACTTCCAGATAATCGTCCAGGGTGTAGCCGCTGGTGAAAGCAGCCTGAGCCGCTTCCAGCGCTAGTTCCGGCCGGTTCATTTCTTCCGCCTGCTGCCGCAGCCATTGAGCCAGGTCTGTTTTGCCTTCCTTGCGGGGCATTTTCAGGCCGTGTTGGGCCAGGGCCAATGCCTTTTCTTGTTCGTTCATTTCGGTCAATGTTTGCGCCACTTCCAGTATCTCGGCGGGGGTGTTTAGATAGTTCTGGGCGTTTTCTGTGGCTTCCTTGATGCGGCCGACACGAATCTTCATTTTTATGGCCGGGAGCGTCTGCCCTTCCGCCTCGGCCAGGTTGATGTACTCTTCTTGCCGGCCCTGCCGTTCCAGGATGCGCAAACGGGCGCGGGCCAGATCGTCGGCGTACCAGAGGGCTTCTTCCTCCCACGCGCCTTTGTTGGTGATGTGCCCGGCCATGGCTTTGACCAGGGGCGGATAATTCCACCATTGGGTGACGGCCGTAACCGCCGCATCCATCCCGCCACCCAAATACTCGTCCCATCCCTCAATCTGATCCAGCCAATCTTCCCGCTCCTCCGGCGGCAAATCCAGGCTTAACAGCGCTTCCGCCAGAGCTACGGCCAAATCGTGGGTGTCTTGGGCCAGCGCCTCTTCATTGTATTCGTACACCCATTCGTCTAAATCTTCAATTCCTTCAGCCCATTCTTCAATGACGGCCGTAATCAGTTCTACGGCCGTATCCGGGTCTTCCGCGTCCAGCAACTCTTCCACCTTGGCCAGATCGTCACCAAAAATTTCGTGGCCGAAAATTTCCATGCCGTCGTACTCATCGTAATAGCCGCCGCTGTACCCGCCGCCGCTCCGGCCGGCGCTGCGCCAGGCGGCCCGGATGGCTCGGCGGGTGGCGCTGACGTCTACGGCCGGCGGTTTGGGGGATACGGCCGTATCCGCCCCATCCTTAGCCAATTTCCCGGCTTCTTTTTCGATTATGTCAACTATTTTTGGTTCGCGGGAAGCTGTATTGAGGAGCAGCTGTCGCAGCTGCGTCTCATTCAGGCCGACCAGCAGTTCTTCCAGTTCCGGCTTCTCTTGCACCTCTTCTGGCTCGTGAACCAGCGTCAGCAAAACGGCGACAATGTGCTTGCAGTCGCCGCCCCAGTCGTAAGGGCAGTCGCAGTAAGCGCGGGCGATGCCGCCGTCTTCCTTTAGTATTACTTCCACCTGGTATGGTTCATATTGGCTGCCTTCCACGGCGGCCGTGACTGCGTTCCCCCGCCGCGTTACGTCCAGCACGCAGCCGTTGTCATAATACCGGCGGCCCCGATCATACGATTGCCCGCTGGCCCTTGCCTGAATGTCGCTTTCTGTCAATTTGCTCATAAAAATGTCCTTTTGTATTGCATATTGATCCAGATACGCAATACGCAATACGCCGCCCCAATCGTAAATCGTAAATGACCAATCGTCAATCGCAAGTTGCCGAAAAAGTTGTTCCCCCCTAAAATTTAAGGAAACAGTCACGGAAGAGGTGAAAAATGGAAGAACTTTTATCACAATTGCAAGCCGCCCAGGCAGAATTGGAACCGCAGTTTAAGGCGCTGCGCGGGGCGATGGGGGCCTTGAAGACGGCCGCACGCCTGGCCTCGGCCGATAAGGCGGACGCACTGCCCATGCAAAAAGCGCTGGTCAAACTGGAAACGGCCGCCGCGGAAGTGGAAAGCGATACGCTGGATACGGCCGTAGCCGCCTTCGCCGCCGTCACCCAAACCGCCCTGGACGACCTGGCCTACGAATTTGCCAAAGATTTGCGGGAAGAACTGGAAGCGCGGGGCGAAACGGTGGACGGCCGTCCCCCCACCCTGTACGTTGGCCTGCTCACCCTGCAAATCAACATGGCTGCCCGCAAAGGGCAATGGTTTTACGGCAAGGAAGCCCTGACCAAACCAATCCCTCTTTCCCTGACCGGCATCGTCAAAGCGTATGAGCGGCAGGCCAAACGAATCGGCGGCCGGGAAATCAAGGCCGCAGAATTGGTAGAAGAATTGCGTCAGGCGTGGCAGGATTGCCTGGCCAAACGGAAGCAAAAACCGTCCGGCGGCCGGATCAATATCGTCGAGGTTTACGGCCAACTGACGCTCAACCGGCAAAGTAACCGCTTCTGGAACCAGCCTTCCCGCGCCACCTTCAAGGATTACGAGCGCCCCCTGTTTGTGCGCGATCTCGTTTTGCTCAAGGAACAAGGCGCCAGCGACAGCTTCCGCCTGGGCGTGGCTACCAAAAGTCAGGCTGACCAGCCCTCTCGCTCTATCTGGCTGCCGGAATCCGGCCCCAATGGCGAATATTACAGCGATATTACTTTTGAATGAGATTACGTAGGACAAGTTTGCAAACTTGTCCTACGTAATCTCCAACCAATTATGAACGAATCTACTCTCTCCCGCCCGCTCGCCCGCAACATCATTGAAGTTTTAGGCAGCTTCGGCACGCCGCCGACGCGCGGTTTGCAATATTTTAACGTGGGCAACCAATCCCTGCTGGACGCCCTGGACGAATTTTACCTTTCTTCCTATCTGCAGGAAGGGGGCGCGGCCTACAAAATGGTGGTAGGCGATTACGGTGCGGGTAAATCCCACTTCCTCTACTGCCTGCGGGACGTCGCCTGGGAGCGGAATTTTGCCGTGGTCAAGGTAGACCTCAGCCCTACGGAAACGCCGTACAACGACCAGAAGCTGGTCTACGCGGCCGTAGCCAACAATATCATCTGGCACGAGCCGGAAGGGATCAGCGATGAGAGCGGCCTGACTCGCTTCCTGGAGGGGACGCTGGAACGCATCACCGGTGGCCCCCTGAGCCTGGAGACGTTGAACAACCCGTTATACCGCGCGTTGGTGGATACGCTGGAGGCTTCACCCGTAGATAGTCCCGCTTACCAGACGGCCGTACTCGCCTACTTCGACGCCCTCATCCGCCAGCAGGAAGAGCGGCTGGATTCCCTCACCCGCTGGCTGATGGGGGAAAAGACCAGCCCGGACGACACCAAAATCCTGCGCGAAGTAGGCGTCACCGGCAAAATCTTCCGCACCAACGCCTTTCGGATGCTCCGCTCCCTCTGCCAGGTAATCCGCGCCCTCAGCTACTCCGGCCTCATCCTCCTCTTCGACGAGGTAGACCGCATGGCTTCCGTCGGCGGCAAGGCAGAAAAGCTGGCGACGGACACCCTGCGGGAAGTGATTGACCGCACCCGCGAAGATTTGCCCGGCGCCATGTTCGTCTACGCCGTGCCGCCTCAGTTCATCAACGACGTTGTGCCCAAATATCCCGCCTTGCAGCAGCGCGTCCGCGCCCCCGGCCGGTTCAGCCGCGTCAACCATTTCAGCCCCATCATCAGCCTGGAACATCTCGACCTGGACGAGGACGACCTGATGCTGGCGATTGGCGAGAAGCTGATCCCCATTTACGAAATTGCCTTTGACACGCAACTGGATCACGCCGTCCAGCGGGCTAACGCTGCCATCCTGGCCAACGTGGCCCGCGACGTTTTCCTGGACGTGAGCCACCGCCGCCTGTTCGTCAAATCCTTCGTTACCGAGCTGGCCCGCCAGCATTACGAAGGGGAACACACCATCACCGAAGCCGAAGCCAACCATATCCTGCGCGGCCAGATTGACGAACTTTCTGGTGGGGAAACGCCGCCTTATTAGTATGCAGTTTTCAGTGTGCAGTGTTCAGTTGCGCCTGGGAATGGGAGAGCAAGAATGGAATTACAATCGTTACACAACGTTTTCAGTAACAAGCTGCTTCGGATCCCTGATTATCAGCGTGGTTATGCCTGGGGCGAACAGCAGTTAAAAGAGTTTTGGGAAGATTTGATTGATCTTGAAGAAAATCGCTCCCATTATACTGGCGTGCTGTCTCTGAAAAAAGTAGAAAGGGATGTTTGGAAACATTGGCATGATGAGCGATGGTTGATGGAAAGCTGGCAATACGTGCCGTTTTTTGTGGTAGATGGGCAACAGCGATTGACAACGGCCGTTATTCTTCTGCAAGTATTGGTTGAATTTGTTAGACAATTGCCAAATGAGGAAGACCGTGAATATTTAGGACTTCGCCCGCTTACTTCTATTGTTGAAGATTATCTGTTTATCGAGAAACCACCGAAAAAAATTATCAAGACCTACAAATTCGGTTACGAAATAGATAATCCTGGCTTCAAATTTTTACGGTACAGAATCTTTAATGAGTCTAATGAAGGGGTCATAGAAGAAACATTTTATACGCTTAATTTAGAAAATGCTAAAAAGTTTTTTACGGAAAATGTAAAAGCCCTCTTTGAAGCGCAGGGTAAGTCAGCATTGGAATCTGTCTTCACAAAACTTACCCAAAGATTCATGTTTAACGAGTATAAAATTGGCGACGATTTTGACGTTTTTGTTGCCTTTGAAACAATGAACAATCGGGGTAAGAAGCTGTCCAACCTGGAATTGTTGAAAAACCGCTTGATTTACCTGTCAACGTTGTATTCCGACGACGAATTGAGCGATGATGAGAGGAAAAAGCTCCGGGACAACATCAATGATGCCTGGAAAGAGGTATATTATCACTTGGGGCGTAACAAGCGCCGCCCTTTGGATGATGATGATTTTCTGCGTGCGCACTGGATTATGTACTTGAAATATACCCGCCAGAAAGGAAAAGACTATATTAACTTTTTGTTGAACGAACAATTTTCACCCAAGAATGTCCGCCAAAAAGTTGAGATAAAGACAGATTCAATGAAACAGGTCGAAGAAATGGTAGGGGATGAGGTTGAAATAGATTATGAAGAAGATGAAGAAGATGAAGAAACCGCCTCTGCAAACAGTTGGGAAGCTAAACTGACGCCATCAGATATAAATGATTATGTTCTCAGCCTGAAAGAATCTGCCAGACATTGGTATAATAGCTACAATCCTGAAAACAATCCTGATCTTACAAAAGAAGATCAGCTCTGGCTGGATCGATTAAACCGTATCGGCATGGGTTATTTTCGACCTTTGGTGATGAGCGCTTTTTCCACCAGTGACGTAACATCAAACGAGCGTGTAAAACTTTTCAAAGCAATCGAGAGATTTATCTTTGTGATATTCCGCGTTTCTCAGTCTCGTTCAAATTACGGTAGCAGCACCTACTACAATGCTGCTCGTCACCTGTATAAGGGAAAACATACCGTTTCAGATATTACGAATTGGTTGCATGATGATGTAAGTTGGAAATTTTCAGAAGGGAAATTCAAGTATGAAACATTCCAGGATAGTATTTCGCAAAAGTACAATAAAAATGGGACCGGTTTTTACGGCTGGTCTGGTTTACGTTATTTTCTCTTTGAATATGAGAGTGAGTTGGCTAGGAGTTTTGCCAAACATCACAAAGTTACGTGGAAAGATTTTACAAAGGGGGAGAAAGATAAAGTATCTATTGAGCATATCTATCCACAAAAACATAAACGTCAATGTTGGCGTTATGGATTTGGTGAATTTACAACAAAACAGCGGAAGTATTTGTGTGGTTCTTTGGGAAATTTATTGTTGCTGTCATCTAAAATCAATGCCAGTTTGCAGAATGATTGTTTTGCCGACAAAAAGCGAACCAAACGAGACAAGAATGGCAAGGTGCTGCGTAACGGATATGCGGATGGATCGTTTTCCGAATTGGAAGTGTCCCATTACGAGCAATGGACAGCGCAGGAAATTAAGGAAAGGGGCTTGAAACTTTTGCGTTTCATGGAAACCCGATGGGATATGCCGCTTGGAGATGAAGGCGATAAATTAAAGTTGCTGCATCTTGATTTTATGAGGGAAAACGAAGATTAGTTGGCGTGTTTGTATGAATACACAAATTGCGGAGATGGTGCGGGGGTACGCGGGCGATTTTTAATGAGTTAACGGCCGCCTGGGACGCCATTGCCGAAAATGAAACCGGGCTGGAAAAGCTGGCTGAATGGCGGCTGGAGACGACGCTGGCCGTACGCGCCGCATTCCGAAAAATGGCCGAGGCGCAAATTTATTATAGATTTTATCAAAGGTAGAGTTATGTAAACTTGTGGGCGCAGATTAACGCTGATGACGCTGATTTTATATCTTTTTATCTGCGTCATCAGCGTTCATCTGCGTACCAAAAAGCAGGTGTGGTTATGGAACAAGCAGACCCGATATTAAAGAAGACCCTATTGGAAACTGTAGATAACCAATTACGCGATAACACTCCGCCCGAAACCAAAGAAACGTATAAACGGTTGCGGCGCGACGGATATTCACATCAGGAAGCCCGCGAATTGATAGCGGCCGTTCTTGCTACCGAAATATATAATGTACTCAAATATCAGCGGGAGTACGATGAGGAAAAATACGTGGCAGACCTCAAACGCCTGCCGGCGCTGCCAGAGGACTGAACACTGAAAACTGAACACTGAAAACCATGATCGGAACAGAAGTAGAACACCCCCAATACGGCCGTGGCCAAATTGTCGCCGTCTACCGGAACGGGACAGAATGGATGGTGCGCTTTGAAAACGGGCTGCGCTTCCGCCGGCCGGCCGCCGAATTTACCGGCAACGGGCAAACGTTGGCCGAACCCCGCGCCACCTACGCCATCACCTACCAGCCGCCGCCCCCCATGAACCAGACCCAACTGGACGCCCGGCAGCTGATCGAATCGCTGCGCCTGGGGATTGCCCCGGCGCAGCACGTGGTGGAATTGACGCTGAACCTGCGGCCGGAACGGGAAAGTTTGATCCAGGCGCTCAACAACGCCCACCAGTGGGGCGGCGACGCCCGCGCCGTGGTGGGGGAGTACGGTTACGGCAAGAGCCACATGGTAGAACTGGCGGCGCAGGAAGCGTTATCGCGCAACTTTTTGACGGCCGCCGTCAGCCTGGATTTGCTGGAACTGCCGCCGCACCGCTCCTTTGCCATCTACCGGGAAGCGATGCGTCATTTGCGTTACCCGGATACGGACGAGACGGGCCTGGCTCCGCTGCTGGAAAAAACGGCCGCCATCCAATCCACCCTGCCTAAACTGCGCGACCTCTCCCCGACTGAACTCGATCCCCTGGTCATTGGCCTGCAAGCGATTGCCAACACCGCCTCCTCCCGGCAGCGCAAGGCGTGGATAAAATGGTTGATGGGCGGCCGTCGCGTCAAATCCATGAACAAGGGGCTGCCCCGCGGCGTCAAGTTCCCCAGCATCTACAAAATCGGCCACAATGCCCGGCAAATCGCCTACCTGCTCACGGGAGTCAGCGCACTGGCCCGGCTGGGCAATTACAGCGGCCTGTGTCTGCTGGTGGATGAGGCGGAAAGTTATTCGTTGTTACGGCCGTACCAACGCCCCAAAGCCTCCCTCTTCTTCCAGGCCGTCATCTACGCCGCCCTGCGGGGCCGGCAAGACAAACTGCGCGAAGACCAGTTCCCCCAACACCGCTTCCGCCATTACCCGATGGCCTACGACCAGGGGCAATCCCTCTTCTTCCTCTTCACCGTCACCCGCAGCGACAACCGGCTGCCCCTGCGCGACTGGCTGAACGACGACCAGATTTTCTACCTGGAACCGGACGTAGACCCGCAGGAAGTGGGTCAGTTCTTGCAGCGCATCCTGGAATACCACGCCCGCGCCTACAATTACGAACCGGGCGAGCGGCAAAGCCAGGTGCGGCGGGGTGGGGCAGAATTGTTGGCGCAGGGGTTGCGGAACGGCCGTCTCTCCATGCGCGGCGTCGTCCGCCTGGCTGTCGAACTGTTCGACCTCCTCTACCTCTACTTTGACTACGACGTAGCCGCCCTCCTCGACGAACTGCGCAATCAGGTGCGGTGACAAAAATAGTCTAATTGGTTACACTGTAAGAGGAAGACTGATGCGCGATTACCACATTAATATTTTTTACAGTGAAGAAGACGAGGGATACATTGCTGATATTCCTGATTTGCCGGGGTGTTCAGCCTTTGGCGAGACGCCTTTTGCCGCGTTGCAGGAAGTGCAAATTGCCAAAAGCGCCTGGCTGGAAGCGGCGCGGGAGGAAGGCATTGCTATTCCTGAACCGCAGTACCGCCCTGCAATTTATCAGGCTGCGCCGGTGTAACGTTCAGGTGCTTTCTCTAATTTTTACTTGCCTTAGTCAACAGACTTAGCTAAGATAATATCTATGACACAGGTAACAATTCACGAAGCAAAGACCCATCTTTCCCGGCTTATCCAAAAAGCATTGGCCGGAGAAGAAGTGGTTATTGCTAAAGGTAAACGGCCGTTAGTCAAACTGGTTGTCTTGCCTGAAGCGCGTCCCCAAAGACGGCTGGGCGGGGCCAGGGAAAGCATTCTGTTTATCGCTGATGATTTTGACGCGCCGTTGGCAGATTTTGCCGATTACATGGCATGAAATTGCTGCTGGATACGCACGTTTTTCTCTGGAGTTTGTTTGGCGAAGGTTTAAGCCAGACGGCCCGCGACCTTTTTCTGGATACAAACAACACGTTATTTTTAAGCGCGGCCAGTTATTGGGAGATTTGTATCAAAGTCAGCATCGGCCGGTTAAAGCTGGCAGATAATTGGATACAGGCATTTGACGAAGAGATGCGCGTCAACACTATTCAATGGCTGCCGATTGCCAAGGAACATAGCCAAAGGGTATTGACTTTACCCATGATGCACCGAGACCCCTTTGACCGAATGCTCGTTGCCCAGGCGCAATACGAGAAGATGACGCTGCTCACCGTTGACGCCAACATCCGGGCGTATGACGTGCCCACTATGTGGTGATTTTTTGCGCCAAGTTGACAGTCGCCTCTCAGGTGACTGTCAACTAAAACGGGAAGTTATTTATGGATGAGTCTACTGAAAAAAGCCGCGGATTGCGCGGATTTGTCTAGATTTTTCTCTGGCAAATCTCCACGCTCTTTGCGTCCTTTGCAGTTTTTTCAGTAAAGTCATGGATGTTTACTTAGTTAGGGAACGGCCGTCTCTCCATGCGCGGCATAGTTTGTAGACATCCGGAGCTGAACCTGAACTGTTTGATTTGTGGCGAGAGTTGGTTGCTGCTGAGATCGAGATGGAAGATGATGAAGATTGGTAAAGAGACAAACTTATGGATAAGCAAGATATTTTAGAACGCATTCAAATGAATCCGCGAGTTATGACCGGCAAACCGGTTATCAGGAATACACGCATTCCGATAGAGTTAATTGTGCGAATGGTGTCTCAAGGTATTTCTGAAGAAGAAATTCTGCGCGAATACCCCTCACTGGAGCTGGCCGACATCCGCGCGGTATTGGAATATGTAGCTGTCTCTGAAGCACAACCGGAAGCACGTCTGCAAAGACGGCTGGGGGGAGCTAAAGAAAGCATCTTGTTTATTGCCGACGATTTTGACGCGCCACTGGAAGATTTTGCCGAATACCATGACGTTCTCCCCGCAAGAGGTTAAGGCCGCCATTCCCCACACATGGCCGCTCTTTTTTACGCGACACGGCCGTTTCACCCCCATCCAGCAGCAAGCCATTCCTCTCATCCTCAACGGCCGTGATACCCTCCTCATCGCTGCCACCGCCGCCGGCAAAACCGAAGCCGTCATCGCTCCCCTCCTGGAACGCCACTGGCCCCGCCTCACCCAATCTCCAATCTCCAATCTCACAATCCTCTACATCTGCCCTACCCGCGCCCTGGTACGCGACCTGTACCAACGGCTGCGCGAACCCCTGGCCGGCAGTGGCATTGCCCTCGGCTGGAAAACGGGGGACGCTCCCTTCCTGGATGTGGAACGTTCCCCGGCCATCCTCATCACCACGCCCGAATCCACCGACAGCCTGCTCACCCGCGCCCCGCGCCTTTTTGCCGGGCTGCACACCATCGTTCTGGACGAGATTCACCTGTTTGACAATGCGCCGCGCGGCGACCAAATTCGCTGCCTGCTGCCTCGTATCGAGCGTATCCGCCAGTACGCCGACCCGGACGCCGGTTTTATGCAGCGCATCGCCCTTTCGGCGACCGTGCCGGACCCGGAAGGGATTGCCCGGCGGTATTTGCGGGACGGGGTAATTGTGTCTGCGCCGGGCGGCCGTCGCATTGAAGCGGAAATTGCGCCGTTGTATGATTTGGCCGAACTGGTCAACGCTTTGGGGCGGCGGGCGGCGCAAAAGACGCTGCTTTTTTGTAATTCGCGGGACGAGGTGGAGGAAACGGCCGTTTACCTGCGCCGCCATCTGCCCCATCACGCCGAAATTTTCGTCCACTACAGCAATCTGGACGCCAAAATGCGCCTGGAAGTGGAAACCCGTTTTGCCGCAGCCAGTACGGCCGTCTGCGTCAGTACCTCCACCCTGGAACTAGGCATTGACATCGGCAGCGTGGACGACGTAGCCCTCCTCGGCGCGCCGCCTGACCTGACCTCCTTCTTACAGCGCATCGGCCGGGGCAGCCGCCGCGCCGCCCACACCCGCGTCCTCTGCCTGCCCAAATCCCCCGGCGAATGGGCGCGGTTTGAGGCGTTATTGCAGTTAGCGGAAGTGCAAGAGACTGGAGATTGGCGATTAGAGATTGGCGATTCTCAATCTCCAATTTCCAATCTCCAATCTCCCCAATATGCTTTCCGCCCCTCTGTTCTCATCCAGCAAATCTTCAGCCTGATCAAACAAAGCCCCACCGGCAGTGTCCGCCGGGCTGACGTGCGCCGCATTGCCCCCCCAGAAGTGACCAGTGACGACATCAATCGCATTCTGGCCCAATTGACTTTTGCCCGTTATCTGCGCGCCGGGCGGTTGGGGGAGTGGAAGCCGGACGTGGAACTGGAAGAGTTGCTGGACAGGCACGAAATTTACGCCAACATCGGCGCAGACGTGCGGGCAGCCACGGCCGTAGACGCCTACACCGGTAAAACTATTGCCCAAACGGAGCGAGTTTATAAAAAAGGCACGGTTGTCCTCTTTGGCGGCAAGCTGATGAAGGTGGTCTGGCAGGACAAATACCGCTTTGGCCTGGCCCCCGCGCCGGGGCAGCAAGCGGACGAGATTTTGCGCTTCCAGAAAACGTATGCTGCCATCCCCTTTACCGTCACGCAGGCGGTGGCTCGCTCCTTGAATTTGCAGCCGGGGCAGATGGCGGCGCTGCCGGCCGAAAACGGCATTTACCTCTTCCATTTTTGGGGGACGGTGTGGGGGGAATTACTGACGGCCGTCCTCCTCAATCACGCTCTGGCCGCCGAAGCAATTAACGAATACTGTTTGCTGGTACGGCCGCCGCTGACCCAACTGCCCGCCTGGGAGGAAAAAATCGGCCGGGAAGCGGCCCGACAATGCGTTTCCCTTGCCTCTAACCGGCTGGAAATGGGCCGTTTTCACAGCCTACTCCCGGCCGACGTGGCGGAAACGGCCGTCCTCCGTCTCCTCGATCTGTCCCGATTCAGCCAGCTATACCGGGAAGCTGCTCTGGTCAAACGCCCCGAAATTTACGAAAAACTGCATCTGTTGTTGTGATGTCTACGTTGCCATCTGCCCGGCTAAAGGCAGTTGTACCGTAAAAACAGACCCTTTCCCCTTCCCCTCGCTCTCGGCCCAGATACGGCCGTTCATCATCTCCACCATCTTCTTTGTAATGTACAATCCCAGGCCAATCGAACGTTCCTGGCCCGTCGGCGTGGTGCTCAGACGAGCAAATTTGTGGAACAATTGCTCCTGATCACGCGCTGAAAGACCCAATCCCTGATCCTGCACCGAAATATAGCCGAATTGGGCATCTTCCTTGAGCTTGATGACGGTTCGGTTTTGCGGCAAATGGCTGAACGCTTCCGCATACGATTCCAGCCGGATGAGGGCAAAGGCAATTTGCAAATGGCAGGGCGCTTGAGGGGCAAGATCGGTCGTCAATCATCTTTCCAGAGATGTTATTTGGAGGTGGGCGCCTATATCTTCCTTCTTGGTCATTTGTCAGTTATGTAAGCTGTGGAAAAGGGTGATTTCACTGGGGCCGAGGGCGTCCTGACGGTACTGGTGCTGCGCGGCTGATGTTGGCGGGGGTTGATCGGACGGGAACCAGAGGGCGGAGTCGGGCAGGGTAGTCTGGTTGGTTACGGCCGTAAACACCAACGTCATCTCGGCAGCATTTTTGGCGGTGTAGACGCCGGTCAGGTTGGTTAGCCGGATGGGCAGAGGGGTGAGGGCTACGGCCGTTTCCCAGGGCGGCGTCTGATCGTTTGCCGGGCCGCCGGGCAGACGCCATTGATCGCCGGCATCCTTCAGCCACAACACCTCTCCCTGCGGGTTCTGGACGACGGCGTAGACAGTAATTTGCCAGGTGGGGGGCGGCTGGTAAGGCGGTCGTGTTCCCCGCTGCCGCTGCCAGGCGTAATAGCGATAGACGACGTTGTTCAAGAGGAAGTGGCCGAGACGGTCGCGCCAGTTGAGTGTGTCTGTTTGCCAGATGACGGGACCGCCGGGATGGGTGACGGCCGTTTCAATCCGCCGCCGGTGCATGGCAGCCATCGGCCGGGGCAGCTTGTCATAAGGATAAAACCCCACGTGGGGCGATTCCGGGGACGGTTGAATCTCCCCACCGCGCATCAGGCAGCGAAAGATGAAGGCAAAGTAAGGCTGCGGTTTGATGGGCAGAAAGGAAAGTGCTGCCAGACGCACCGGCATGACGATCAGTCCGGTTTCTTCCCGCACTTCGCGGGCCACACCGTCGGTAGGCAGTTCGCCCGCTTCCAGTGTGCCGCCGGGCGGGGCAAAGGTGCGCGTATCGTTCCGCTGAATGAGCAGCACGTCTCCTTTTTGGCTGATTAGGATACCGTTGGTGGCAATGAGCATTTTTGTTCCCTATGTTTTTACCAGTGAATGAGGGGACTATACTATAAGGGGAAGCCAGAGACAATACGAGAAAAACCTGGCTTCTATCTTTTGCTGATGTATATTCATTGTAGATACGCCATGAATTGACGGAGGTTGATTATGAAAACGTATGTGCAAAAATGGGGGAACAGTTTGGCTTTGCGTATTCCCAAAACATATGCAGATGAAATCCAGATAAGTGCTAATTCGCCTGTTGAACTGACATTAACCGACGGCAAACTGGTGATAGCTCCGGAACCAGCGCTTACCCATACGCTGGAGGATCTTTTGGCGGGCGTGACGGATGAAAATTTGCATGGCGAGATAGAGACGGGTGGCGCTGTCGGCAACGAGGTTTGGTAAAGAGGTTTTGAGTAAACTCAATACGCTACTTCGTATTTAGCCCAGATTGGTTCAATCTCAAAGATTGAACCAATCTCTAATCTCCCCGCACCATCTGCAAGGAAATTTGGTTGTGCCGTTCCAGGATGGCGGGGAGATCAATGGTGGCGATACGGCCGTTTTCCACCACCACCTGCCCATTGATCACCGCGTAATCCACGTTGGGTGGCTGGCAGAACACGACGGCCGCGACCGGATCGTGCCACGCGCCGGAAAAAGCAATATCGTTCAGGTCCAACGCAATAAAATCCGCGCTCATGCCGGGGGCCAGATAGCCAATATCGTCCCGCCCCAACACGGCTGCGCCACCCCGCGTCGCCAGTTCCAACGCCTGCCGCGCCGACATCGCGTCGGGACGGCCGCCAAAACCGCCCCGGCCGCCCGGTTTTTCGCTCAGATAGCGGTGCGGGGCCACGCGCTGCAAGAGCATCGCCTGCCGCGCTTCCCTGAGCAGATGGCCGCCGTCGTTGGAAGCGGAGCCGTCCACCCCCAACCCGACCGGCACGTTGGCTTCCCGCCAGGCCAGGACGGGAGCAATACCGGAAGCGAGACGCATGTTGCTGGTGGGGCAGTGAGCCACGCCGGTACCCGTTTGCCCAAACAGCTCGATTTCCGGCGCGCTCATGTGGACGCAGTGGGCGTGCCACACATCCTCTCCCGTCCAGCCGAGCGATTTCACGTAGGGGACGGGGCGCATCCCGAAGGTCTCCAGGCAAAACTCCTCTTCTTCCAGGGTTTCGGCCAGATGGGTGTGCAGGCGGACGCCATAGGCGCGGGCCATTTCGGCCGATTCCCGCATTAAATCCGGGGTAACGGAGAAAGGGGAACAGGGGGCCAGCACGACGCGGATCATGGCGTGACGGCCGTTGTCGTGATACGTCTCAATCAAGCGGCGGCTGTCCTGTAAAATAAAATCCTCGTCTTCCGTCACCCGATCCGGCGGCAGCCCGCCCTGGCTTTCGCCCAGCGACATGGAACCCCGCGCTGCGTGAAAGCGCACGCCAATCTCCTGCGCCGCCCGAATCTGGCTGTCCAGCGTACAGTCGTTGGGGAAGATGTACAGGTGGTCGCTGCTGGTGGTGCAACCTGCCAGCGCCAGTTCCGCCAGCCCGGTCAGCGTGCTGACGTAAATGGCTTCGTCTGTCAGATTGGCCCAGATCGGGTACAGCGTCGTCAGCCAGTCGAACAGGTTGCTGTCCTGCGCCAACACACGGGTGAGGGATTGGTACAGGTGGTGGTGAGTGTTGACCAGGCCGGGCAGGACGACGTGGTCGGTCAGGTCTAAAATGGTATCAGCCGTTTGCGGCAACTCCTTCGTTGGCCCCACCTGCTCAATCACATTATCCCGGATGAACAGCCCGCCGTTGGGGATTTCTCGTCTTTCGTCGTCCATGGTGGCGAGTACGGCCGTGTTCTTCACCAGTAAAGTTGTCATTATTGCCTCCATTTAGTGTATTCCGTATTGCGAAAAAATCACGAAATATGGGGATGTAGGACGATTTTGCAAATCGTCCAGGAGGGGCGATTTACAAAATCGCCCTACAAAATGTCAAGTTAATTTTCCGGATTGCTGAACCATCCCCAAATACGCAATTCGAAGTACGAAACATACCCCAATCATAAGATAATGCGCCCAAATTGGCTACCAAATTCCAAACCGGGTAAAATTTCTCTATAGAGATTAAGAAATTGGAGATTAAATTGATCTCCAATCTCCAATTACTAATTAAATTACCAATTACAAGGAAAAATTATGACAGTACGAACCCGATTTGCCCCCAGCCCCACAGGCTACCTGCACATTGGCGGGGTGTGGGCCGCTTTGTTTGCCTGGCTGCACGCCCGGCATTACGGCGGACAATTTATTCTGCGTATTGAGGACACAGACACCAAACGTACCGTCCCCGGCGCGCAGGAAAATCTGATAGAGAGCCTGCGCTGGTTTGGCCTGGACTGGGACGAAGGCCCCGACGTCGGCGGCCCCTATGGCCCCTACGTCCAGACAGAGCGACGGGGACTGTACCAGAAATGGGCTAATTGGTTAGTGGAAAACGGGCACGCTTACAAATGTTTTGCCACCCCGGAGGAACTGGCCCAGATGCGGGAAGCGGGCGTTCCTTTTGGCTATGACCGCCGTTATCGGGATTACCCGGCGGACAAGGTGGCGGAACTGGAAGCGCAGAGTAAGCCCTACGTCATCCGCTTCAAAATGCCGCTGGAGGGGGAAACGGTTGTGCCTGACCTGCTGCGTGGTGACGTGACTTTTAACAACGATCAGTTTACTGATTACGTCCTGCTCAAATCCAATGGTCTGCCCACGTACCATCTGGCGGTAGTTGTGGACGATTATTTGATGGAAATTTCTCACATTACGCGGGGCGTGGAATGGCTCAATACGGCGCCAGTTCACGTCAATTTGTATAAGGCGTTTGGCTGGGAGATGCCTGTTTTTGTGCATCTGCCGGTTATTTTGAACCCCAGCGGTAAGGGTAAACTGAGCAAGCGGCATCAGGCGTTTACGGACAGCGGGGAAAAGGTATTGGTGCGGGCGGACGAATTTATGGCGGCGGGCTATTTGCCGGAAGCGGTGTTGAACTTTTTGGCAAACGTGGGCTGGACGTTTGGCGACGACGTGGAAAAGTTTAGCATGGAGGAGGCGATTGAGCGGTTTGACCTGGCGGACGTCAGTTCGTCCCCTACCAAACTGCCTTACAGTAAGCTGGATTGGCTGAACGGTTTGTACATTCAGGAGATGAAACCGCACGCCCTGGCGGAAGCCATCGCCCCGTTTTTGGAGAAAGAGGGGTACAAGGTGGATGTGGGGCAGTTGGAGATTTTGACGCCATCGTTGTCAATCCGGCTGAAGAAATTTACGGACGTGCTGCCTTTTGTCCGCTTTTTATATGAAGAGAGGCCGGTCCCGCCGCTGGAAAAGTTATGGGACAAAAAACTGCCGTTACCGGCCGCAGAAAATGCGTTCCGGGAAGCGCGGAATTTCCTGGCGACGGTGGATTCGTTTGACGTGGACACGATTGGCGAGGGGTTGACGTTGATTGGCGTGCGCAATACGTCTACAGACAAGCCGGGGCCGTTTCTGGGTAAATTGCGGCTGGTGATTACCGGGCAGAAGGTGTCGCCGCCGGTGTTTGAGTGTATTGTGGCTTTGGGGCGGCTGCCTTCTCTGGAGCGGATTGATGCGGCGTTGGCTCAATTTCAGTAGGCTCGGATTTTTATTTTTTAGCCGCGGATTGTGCGGATTTTCTGGATTGAATTTGTGAAAACCTGCGCTAAGTAAACGCCTAAAAATTATTTCCCGTTTTTGTTCGTAGTAACCGCTTTAGCGGTCTGGACGACTAAAGTCGTTACTACGAACTAATTTCTGGACAATTACTAAGTTGTGTAATCTGCGGCCTGAGTCGGCAATAAACGATGTTGCCTTGAATGGTACCTTTTGGTAGAATTTTGCCGCTTGAGATTGATAGTGCGGGATAGTTTAATGGCAGAACCGGCGGCTCTGAACCGTCTAGTCCAGGTTCGAATCCTGGTCCCGCAGTAAGAAAAAGCCACTCCTTGACGGGGTGGCTTTTTTGTTGGAGACGCTATTTCTGGTTATTCGATTTCTAGGAACAGATTGCCGTTGATGGTTACGGCCGTCCAGAGCGGCGACCAGTTGGGCACATTCAGCGACCAGCGGGGTGAGTTGTGGGCAGTGACGGGCTTTTTGTCCCGCGTTTTGTCCATTTCCACATCCAGGACGAGAGGGAAGGCTGCCTGACGGTTATCTCATCAAGCATCAAAACAACACTGAGGCCAGTTCATTGCGATATTGCCGCGTCAGGGTGTTGTTTTCGCCGAGGAGTTCGAAGAGGCCGAGCATGACGGCGCGGGCTTCCCCTTTGCGGTAGCGTTTGTCCTGGCGCAGGATGTCAATGAGGCCGTCCATAGCGGCTTCGTAGTTGCCGTGGAGCAGGAGCCGGCCGGCTTGCCGGTATTGGGCGTCCAGCGGTTCCAAGTCGGCGACGTCGTCCGGGGATTCGGCGGTGCGGCACATGAATTCAGCCAGGGGAATTAGTTTTTCGGTTTGGGTGAGTTCACGGCCGTCTTTCACTTTTTGCAGATATGCCAATGCCTCGCACGCCTGCCCCTGGGCTAACAGAGCCAGACCCAGCCCCAGGTTTACGTCGGCCCGGTGGGGAAACTCGTCGTGCAGATCGCGGAAGGCGTGTTCGGCGTCGTGCCAGTGGCGGGTAGCCAGAAGGCTTTTGCCGTCGCTGATGGCCTGTTCTGTCTCGTCAGGGATGAGATCGCTGAGAAATTCACGAATGCGCCCTTCAGTCTGCATGCCGACAAAGCCATCCACCAGTTCCCCATCCACGAAGGCCAGGACGGCAGGAATGCCCTGAATGCTGTATTGCATGGACAACTGCGGATTTTCGTCTACGTTGACTTTGCCCAGGATGAAATAATAGTCGGGGTCGTCGGCCAGCCGTTCCAGAATGGGACTGAGCATCTGGCAGGGGCCGCACCAGGGCGCCCAAAAGTCAACGACAACGGGGATTTCTGTAGAGCGTTGCAGGACGTCGTATTGGAATGTGGTTTCGGAAACCTCAATGATATTATCCATGCTTGCAGTTCCTTGTTACAATTGTTTTTGTCACGGATTTGTCTGGATCGGGCCGATTTTTACGGATTTTTGTGTGCATGACCGTGGCAAGTTGTCTGGATTTTAACACAATTTTGGTTTTTTATAAGTTGGGTGGCCTATGAAGCTATTTTTTCTTAATGAATGGAGGGCGATTTGCCTAATCGTCGTACTGGGAGGCGTTTTGTTTTTGGCGGCGTGCGGTCTGTTGCCGGCAGTTCCGCCGCCGGAACTGCCGACGCGGGCGGCGATGGTGGAGACGATTGTGCCGATGGCTACGGCCGTATCTCCATCCCCATCTACACCAACCTTTACGGCCGTGCCCCCCACACCCACTATTACACC
>JALUPA010000753.1 GCA_027054335.1 Ardenticatenaceae bacterium | reverse complement strand
CCCCGGCCTGGCAAAAGTGGGACATCCGCACTTCGTTTATTGACCGGCTGCCGCTGTCACACAAGAAGCAGCAGTTGTATTTTGCTCTTTATCCGGCTGCTTTTGAGCGATTTGACTTTCGGGAATATGATTTGGTACTGAGTAACAAGAGCGGTTTTTGCCACGGCATAATCACCGGGCCGGAAACGCTGCACATTTGTTACTGCCTGACGCCCACCCGGTACGTCTGGCGCTACCACCAATATGCGGAACAGGAAAATCTGGGGCGGCCCACCCGCATCGCCCTGGCCCCTTTTCTCACCGGGCTGCGGCTGTGGGACCGGCTGGCGGCGGACAGGGTGGATCATTTCATTGCTATCTCGCAGGAAGTTCGGCGGCGAATCGCCAAAATTTACCGGCGGGATTCGGTTATCATTTATCCGCCGGTGGAAACAACACGCTTTGAGCCGGCCAACCGGACAGATGATTACTATTTGATGGTGGGGCGACTGGTTCCCTACCGGCGAATTGATTTGCTGATTGAGGCGTTTAACAAAATGGCACGGCCGTTGCTCATTGCGGGCAGTGGGCGAGATCGGGAGCGGCTGGAAGCCCTGGCCGGGCCAACCATCCAATTTCTGGGCTACGTGCCAGAGGCAGATTTGCCGGATTTGCTGGCCCGCTGCCGCGCCTTCATGTTTCCCGGCGAGGAAGATTTTGGCATCGCCCCTATTCAGGCCATGGCCGCCGGGCGACCAGTCATTGCTTACGCCGCCGGGGGCGCGCTGGAAACGGTCATCCCCGGCAAAACGGGCGCATTGTTTGAAGAACAGAGCGTTGCCGCTATCATTGAGGCGGTGGAATCGTTTGACCCGGACTCGGTAAACAGCGCAGACGTTCGCCGCCATGCCGAACAGTTTGATACGGCCGTCTTCCAAAACCGTATGCGAACATTTATTGAAGAGAAGATGCAGGAGCATCAGGCAAATAATGGAACTAAGACGGTATTGGCGCATTCTTAAACGACGCTGGCTGCTGGTTTTGCTGCCGCTGATCATTGTCGTCGTCTTCAGCCTCATCACCTGGCAGCCACCTCCACCCACCGGATTCAACGTCGGCGTCAACTTTCTGGTGGCCCAGGAACCGGCGCAGATTGCCCCCAATGTGGATGAGGAGCGGTATTACAATTGGCTCACTTCAGAATACATCGTCAACGGGCTGACGGATTGGGCGATTTCGGGCAAATTCAAGACGGCCGTCAGCCAAAACCTGGCCGAACAAGGGCTGGACGTGCCGCCGTATACCTTCAACGTCGTGGCCGACAATGTGCGCAGCAAATTGCAGCTATCCATATCCACCGGAAATGCAGAGATGTTGGCCCAAATTATGGATGCAGCCATCGTGGTAATGACGGAAGAGAATGCCAAAGCGTTGCCGCAGTTGGGCGGGGATACGGCCGTACTCGTCCTGCTGGATGAACCCATTGTCACGCCCCTACCGCAAAACTTCAGCAGCCAGTTAGACATCCCGCTGCGCCTTACCCTGGCCTTGTTTGCAGGTATCGGCCTGGCCCTGTTGGCCGAATACCTGGACCCCACCCTGCGTGATCGGGAAGAAACGGAGCAGATTGGGTTGACTGTGTTGGGCGAAATCCCAAAAAAGTAATTGGTAATTTGGGTAATTGAGTAATTGAGTAATTACGCAATTACCCAATTACTCAACAAGGAGTAAATTGTGGAACTAACCGATTATTTGCGCATCTTGCGCCAGAGAGGTTGGATTATTATTCTGGTGGCGGTGTTGACGGCCGTAGCCGCTTTCGGCTTCAGCAAGATGCAAACAGAAGTGTACAAATCAAATCTCAACCTGTGGGTCAATCCGGCCCGGCTGGATTTTGGTCAGACTCAGGCTGTCAAGGAACTGTTGGGCGGCTATGAATCCTGGATGGCCAGTTCCCTGCGGGCCAAAGACGTAATTGACCAGTTACAATTGGACATGACGCCGGAAGAACTGCTGGGCAGCGTCGCCTTTGCCTCTGACAGCTTACGGCGCACCGTGCAAATCTCTGTCAAGAATACTGATCCCGACCTGGCAAATGATATTGCCGTGGCCTGGGGCAGCCTGCTCATCCAGGAACAGCAGCGCCAAAATGATAAAAACCGCCAGGAAGACCGCATCGAAATTCAATTCCAGGACGTGCCCAAAGCCGGGCTGGACAGCCCCAAAACAAAAATCAATACGGCTGCCGCCCTTGTGTTCGGCGCTATCCTGGGCGTCATCATCGTCTTCCTCCTGGAATGGGTAGAATCCGGCGTCATGCGCCGCCCGGACGACGTACAACGCTATCTGGGCGTGCCCGTTATTGGTATTATTCCGCATCAATAGCCAGTTTTCAGTATTCAGTTTTCAGTGGACTGAATACTGAAAACTGAAAACTGAAAACTGAAAACTGGAATCAACTATGGATTTAATCACAATTACCGACCCCCGTTCCCCCGCAAGTGAAGCGTACCGCACTTTGCGCACCAATCTTTCCTTTTACAACCTGGATCACCCGTTGCGCAGTCTGGTAGTTACCTCACCGGCTAAGGAAGAGGGCAAGAGTACCACGATTGCCAACCTGGCCGTTACGATGGCTCAGAGCGGCCGTAAAACAATTTTGGCAGATTGCGATTTGCGACGGCCGTCTTTGCATACCATCTTCGCTTTGCCGCAAGAACCGGGCCTGACCAACATGGTGCTGGAAGATATGAACGAGCCGCCTCTGCAAAAAACCGAAGTGGAAAATCTGTGGCTCCTGGCTGCCGGCAAAAAGCCGCCTAATCCGGCCGATCTGCTGGGCAGCCAGAAAGTAGATCAAATCATTGCCCTGCTGCAAGAAAAGGCCGACGTCATGTTGTTTGACGCGCCCCCGGTCATCGCCGTAGCCGACGCCGTGATTTTGGGCGCAAAAGTAGATGGCGTTCTGCTGGTCATCCAGGCCGGCAAAACCCGCCGGGAACATGCGGAACGAGCTAAAACCACCCTGGAAACAGCCAATGTGCGCATCGTCGGGGCAACCCTGACCAACGCGCCTAAAGATCAGGCTATGGGCAGTTATTACGAGTAACCGACCTAATAAATTTCGGAAGACAAATGCCCGTCAATCGGGCATTTTGTTTAGGCTAAACTGATAGATATGGAGACGGCCGTGCGCCCTTACAACAGACCTATACGTAACAGATGTCGTCCTGCCTTACACTAACACCTATGCAATCCGTAAAACAATGGCTAATTAAACATCGGGTTAATATCCTGGCCTTCCTCTTCTATCTCATTTTAACCAGCATCGCCGCCCGTTCCGTCCTTACCAATCTAAACAATGTCATCGTTGGCCAGGACCCTGACGTATACATCAACCCCTGGGCTGATTGGTGGACATTCAAAGCCCTAACTGATCCTCAGCTAAGTTTGTGGTTTACAAATTACATGTTTTACCCCCAGGGGGCAAACCTGATTTACCACAGTTTCAGCCACTTGACGACGCTGGTATCTCTGGCGTTACGGCCGTTTCTGGGCATTCTCCCCGCATACAACATCACGATGCTTTTCAATATTGTCCTGGCCGGATTCAGCATGTTCCAATTGGCCCGCTACCTGACCCAATCCACCACTGCCGGGCTGCTGGCTGGTATTGTGTTTGCTTTCAACTCACACAACCTCTACCAAACTGCGCACCCTGTTTTAGCAGCCGTCTGGTGCTTTCCCTGGATAACCTTGTATTTTATGCGCGCCATTCGCGAAGATAACGTCAAATATGCCCTGGCGGCCTCTATTTTTGTCTTTCTGGGAGCCGCTACCAGTACCATTCTCATCATTCTTATCGGCATGTGGTTACTATTCCTCGTGGCCTATATGTTCCTGGCTTCAGAATTTCCCCGGCCACAATGGCGTATTCTTCTTGTTTTTGGCATTGCCAGTTTTGTATTGGTATTGCCACTCGTGTTCCCCTTGTTGCGCGATGCCGTAACCAACCAAAATGGGAATTTTATTATTAACCCGCAAGATTCCATAGTGACCGATATTGTTTCTCCCTTTATACCGCACTGGTATTTTTGGCTCATTCGCGGTGTATACATAGGCGTTGTCAGCGCATTTTTACTCCTATTGGCCTTTGGACACCAAAGACGTGAAGCTCGTCTTTGGTTTTGGGTATTGATTTTGTCTTTTCTACTC
Source organism: Ardenticatenaceae bacterium (assembly GCA_027054335.1). Taxonomy (GTDB): domain Bacteria; phylum Chloroflexota; class Anaerolineae; order Promineifilales; family Promineifilaceae; genus JAJRTP01. The sequence goes on along the minus strand of JALUPA010000753.1, from coordinate 2,866 downwards.
GCCATCGGCCCTGTTCCCAAAATTTTCAACACAGAATTAGGCATTATTCTCCCCTGGTCTTTGCCCTTTGCGCCAATTTTGCGCAATATGTACCGGATGATGATCCTGTTCTCTATGGGATTGTCTCTGTTGGTAGCTTACGGCTGGTTAGCTCTAGCAGATCAATTACACACGACGCGAACAAAAACGGCCGTAGCCGCATTTCTCATTGGTTTATTTATTTTTATAGATTATACAGCCGCCCCCTTCCCCACCACACCGGCCACCGTTTCCGCATTTTACACCGATTATCTCGACGCCATACCAGACGACGTAGTTCTGGCAAGCCTGCCGACCGGCCGCCAGGAGGACAAGCGCTATATGTTCTACCAAACCTATCATAATCACCCGATGGTAAACGGCGTCATCTCTCGTGCTGACGATACAATTTTTGACTTCATATACAATAATGCCCTCCTGCGAGCCGGCGCCATTAACCCCCAACTGGAACCATCCCCAATTCCCACGGGGGCGCTTCTGGATGAAGCACTGCAAGAATTAGCGGATACCAATGTAGGCTATCTCATCCTGGACAAAACCCTGATGGCCGGCGAAGAAGTGAGTACAGACATTGAGGAGTGGCGGAACACTCTACCTCTGTCCTCTGTCTATGAAGACGACCTCGTACTTGTATACGAAATCCCCTAAGACAAACGATCATTTGTGAAAATCCCATAATCAGGTTACAGTAGATTCTCGGAGTTGAATTCAGCATGGTAATTAACGTATTAAATTTGCAAATCAAGGAGAAATTTGAGTATGAAAAAGTTAATATTACCAGCCTTTGCCCTCGTCACGAGCCTGTTGCTGGCCGCTTGTGGCAGCCCGGAACCGACGGCCACGCCTATTCCGGAGCCGAGCAACACACCGCCCCCGCCGGCCACCGTTGTCATTGATTACCCCACCTTCCCCACCAACACGCCTACGCCACCTATACCCACCCTGGACCCGGTCGTAGTCACGGCCGTATACGCCACAGTCCAGGCCGCCAACGCCACCGCCACCTCTATTCCGGCAGTCCCCACCCAGGCCCCCGTCAGCCCGCCCGGCGAGCGCGTCAACGCTACCCAAGCTCCTAACCAAGCCCCTGTCATTCGCTACTTCTTCGCCTCCTATGCCCCGCCGGAAACAAAAATTCGCTATTACCTGAACTGGGCCACCGAAAACGCCAACCGCGTGGAAATCTACGGCCACGTCATGGACAATCCCCAGGCCGGTAGTTGGCCCGTCTACGATGATTCCAACCATTGGGTACTCTGGGCGGCTAATGACGTCGCCTGGGTGGAATCCCAGCTTGACGTCACCAACGATTTCGATACAGGTACGCGCCTGTCCGACATCACCGTCAACAGCCAAACTGTCTCCGTCTGCGCCCGTGACCCCCAATTTGTGGACGGCGACAAAATTACAGCGCGCCTCAATGGTACCGAAGTAGTCAGCCAGTACGAATTGAGCGGTGTACAAGTCTGCGCCAACTTCCCGTTGGCCCCAGGCGCCAATACATTGGAAATTATTGCCGCCAGCGAAGGCCACACCCCGCCCATGGTCGCCGAATTGACCTTTAGCAACGTTGTCTCCGGCCTCAGCCGGCAAGTTGCCAGTCTCAAAGTGAATGAAATTAGCCCCATGACTATCACCGCTCCCTAAAGGAACAAATCATCGGAGAGTGAAGAGCCGCGGCTCTTCACTCTCTCACCTGCAAAAACATGACACAACAACAACATTTACCCCGCAAAAAAACTAAAATTGTTTGCACCATCGGCCCGGCGTCACAATCTCCGGCAATATTGGCGCAGATGATTGACGCGGGGATGAATATCGCCCGGCTCAATTTTGCTCACGGCGATTTTGCCAGCCACCGGCAAACGATTGCCAACATCCGGGCCACCGCCCAGAAAATGGGCCGGCGGGTAGCCATTTTTGGCGACCTGCCGGGACCAAAGATGCGTATCGGCCGTCTGGAATATGAGCCGATTACCCTGGAAAAAGGGCAGCCGTTTACTCTGCAAACAAAAGAAATTGTGGGCAACGGCCGTCGCGTTTCCCTGAACTTCCCCGATTTGCCCAACGTAGTAAAACCCGGCGACAAAATCTTCATCAATGATGGCTATATCCAGTTGCAAGTAAAAAAGGTCAGCGCCGGCGAAGTCAACTGCCGCATTCTGGTAGGCGGCGATATTTTCTCGCACAAAGGCGTCAACTTCCCCGGCATCGAATTGGGCATCAGCGCCTTCACCGAGCAAGACCGGCAATTTCTGGCCTTTGCCGCGGAGGAAAAACTGGACGCGGTCAGCCAATCCTTTGTGCAAACGGCCGCCGACATTACGGCCGTGCGCCAAGCCGCCGCTGCTCTCAATTACCATCCCCTGATTATTGCCAAAATTGAACGGGCGCAGGCCGTAGAGAATATCGAGGCTATTTTGGCGGACGCCGATGCCATCATGGTAGCCCGCGGCGACCTGGGCGTGGAAATACCCCTCGAAGAAATCCCTGTCGTGCAAAAAGAGATCATCTACCAAGCCAATCTACGAGCCAAACCGGTCATTACTGCCACGCAAATGCTGGAATCCATGATCAGCAACCAGCGCCCCACCCGCGCCGAAGTAACCGACGTAGCCAATGCCATCCTGGACGGCACAGACTGCGTGATGTTGTCCGGCGAGTCGGCTATGGGCCAGTATCCCGTGGACGCGGTAGCCATGATGAGTCGCATCGCTCAGGCGGCGGAACCCCGTCTGGCAGCGCATAGTCTGGTGCAGGAGTTAGAGCAAGTGCAGGAAATGGGTCATATTTCTGTGGAAGACCTGGTCTCTTTGATGACGTATAT
>JALUPA010000752.1 GCA_027054335.1 Ardenticatenaceae bacterium | reverse complement strand
GAACAGTTGACGGCCGTATTCCCCCACGTCGCCCTCCACTTCTACGAAGATGGCTTGGCAGTTACCGAAGCAGACCCCCTGATTGCCTACCTGCACTCCACATCCCTGATGCAAGACAAAACCATTCTTACCCAGGAAAAAGAAGCCCAATTACACCGCGAACTGCAAGAACAAATCAACCGCAATGGAGCCATCCACATCACAAAAGAAACGGGGTTATTTGTCGCATCATAAATCCTGCCCTCACAAAAAACTTGACCTGCCCTTCCCGAATATGGTAGACTGTCGCTGGTTTTACCAGCACGAACCTAAATCTAACAAACGGAGGTACGCACAATGCAAGTAGAAACCGGAAAATTCACCCAAACTGATGTTTCGCGTTACGTGCGTACACCTGACCGCCGGTAGACAGTTATCAGTGGTCAGTGTTCAGTTTTCAGCAAACAGCTAAACTGAACACTGAAAACTGAATACTGAACACTAAAAAAACGGCCGCAGGTGTACTGTAAGCTAAGGCTTACTTGCGCATACCTGTGGTTTTTTGTTGCCTGAATCCAGACAGCCACAGGCCGTAACGCACCGACCTGTGGCTTTTTTGATCCTCGCTGCCAGCCCTACGTTGACTAGGCCACATCTGGTGCATGGCGACCTGTCCGCTTACAACATTCTCTACGGGGAAAGCACTATCACCCTGATTGATTTTCCCCAGATGGTGGAAGCGCGGCACAATCCGCACGCTTTTGAACTGCCGCAAATGAGTTACCAAATCATTGTGAGTAATCAGGATGCACCGGACGTACAGCGAATCACCGCATCGCTGCAAGATGCTCTGCCAGCAACTCGCAAAGTCACCCTGACCGGTACCGCTCATTTCCCCAATGTGGAAAAATCGGCTGAATTAAATCAAATTGTCCTTGAATTTCGGAGGGAACTCCCCTAACTGGAGACTATAAACAACATGGAAACCTGGAAGTTTTTTGACATCACCCACAAAGAACACATCATCTGCAATCCAGCCAGCCTGGAAAAATACCAGCATCTCATTGACCTGTTGCACCTGCCGCCCAACGCCAACGTATTAGAAATCGCTATGGGTAAAGGTGAATTCATCATCCGGGTAGCGGAACAATACGCTGTCAAGGGCGTCGGCGTTGACCTCTCGCCCTACTGCGTGCGTGACGCCCGCGCCAAGTTGGCCGAACGCGCCCCTCAGGCCAACATCACTTTCCTGCAGATGGACGGGGCGGATTATCAGCCCGACAAAGCAGAAAGTTTTGATCTGACGGTCTGCCTGGGAGCCAGTTGGATTTTCGACGGCCACAAAGGAACGCTGGCCGCCCTCAAAGCGATGACCAGGCCAGGCGGATTGATTGCTGTCGGCGAACCGTACTGGCAGCAGGAACCCGACCCTGATTATCTGAAAACAGCCGGATTTGAACGCGACCTCTTCGGCAGCCATTACAAAAACGTCCTGACTGGACAGGAGATGGGGCTGGTGTTGTTGTATACCCTCGTCAGCAATCGTGATGATTGGGACGTGTACGAAGGGCGGCAATGGTTCGCCGCCGAAAATTATGCCCAGGCCCATCCCGAAGACCCTGATGTGTCAGAACTGTTGGAACGTGTGCGCGCTCAGAAGAAGGAGTATCTGCAATGGGGGCGGGATACGTTGGGTTGGGCGATCTATCTGTTTAGAAAGGTGGATTAGATGAATTATCTAGCTCGGATAGACACGGATACATCGGGATTGCGGTGTGACGTGACCCCGCTTTTTGCTGATTATGCTGCTTTTACGGCCGTTGTGAACGATTTAATGGCCCCTTTTGCCAATGTGGAGATTGATTTGGTAGCTGGGATTGATGCGCTGGGTTTCATTTTGGGAACGGCCGTAGCTCTGCGTCTGCAAAAAGGGTTCTTAGCCATCCGTAAAGGGGGCAAGCTCCCGGTCAAGGTGAACCGTGTGGCATTTGTGGATTACACCGGTCAGCAAAAAGCATTGGAAATACGCACCGACGCATTAAAAGCAGGCATGAACGTTCTGCTGGTTGATGAATGGGTAGAAACAGGGGCGCAGGTAAAGGCGGCCGTTGAATTGGTGGAAATGATGAACGGCCGTATCGCCGGTATCGCTACCATCAACATGGAC
>JALUPA010000751.1 GCA_027054335.1 Ardenticatenaceae bacterium | reverse complement strand
GTGAAAATAGTGATAGTCTTGTAGTCGAGTGGTCTTGTAGTCGGGTAGTCTGATCGTTTACGGAGATTTATTATGTCAAATTTCAGATTTACGCCGTATGATGATGTCAATGCGATCTTAGGCGAGGTCTTGACCGGCGTGCAGGTGATTTTGGGTGATAATTTTGTCGGGATGTACCTGGATGGTTCTTTGGCGTCGGGTGATTTTTCTTATGAGACGAGTGATATTGATTTTGTGGTGGCTACGGCAAGAGACGTGTCGGCAGCGCAAATGGCGGCATTGGCAGAGATGCACGGCCGTATCGGACAAACCGATTCCAAATGGGCCATCCAAGTGGAGGGGGCTTACATTCCCTTGCCTGCTCTGCGCCGTTATGACACCCACAATGCCACGCACCCCTACATTGATCGGGGAGCCAGCAACCTACGTTGGGAACATCTGGACATAGATTGGGTCATTCACCGGTATGTACTATATAACTGGGGCGTCGCCCTGACTGGCCCGCCCAGCCGCAGCCTCATTGACCCGGTGACGCCGGACGAGCTACGGCAGGCGACGGCCGATCTGCTGGCTTACTGGTGGGCGCCCATGCTGGACGATCCCACTCACCTGGGCCGCGATGGCTCCCGCACCTATGCTGTGATGACGATGTGTCGGGCGCTTTACACGTTACAGCTTGGGGATGTAGTCTCCAAACCGGCGGCCGGGCGCTGGGCGCTGGCCCATCTGGATGAGCGGTGGGCAGCTTTAATTGAAAGCGCTATGGGTTGGGAAAACGGCCGTCCCATGAGTGATTCACAGGAGACACAAGCGTTTATCCGATTTACGTATGAGACCAGTCGAAATTTGTAGGGCGATTTGGCAAATCGCCCTACGGCCCAGACCTGGCAGCAAGTTTCAGACATTGCCGCTCTGGAAAGGCCAACGCCAATCCCTCAATAGGGCGGTTCAGCCGGGCCTTCGTAGCCGCATACACCCACACGGGGTGAGTTGACCAAGGGCATAGGCGGCCCGTAGTCGTCGTGGGGGTGCGTCTCGGCGTGTTCGTCGCACAATTCGCAAGGGCCTTCTCCCTCGTACAAACACTCCATACAGATATATGTAGCCGGTTCGCCGCATTCCATACAAGCCACTTCCGGCATATTGTTGCGGGACATGAGGGCGATGGGATGTTTGGTAAGCGGTTTTCCCTGGCGGATGGCGATAACGTTTACGGCCGTTTCTGTCGTCGAGCCAAAATCATACAAGTGAATCAACTTCACTCCGAGTGCAAAAATACGGCTGGCTTTCGTCGTCATGGGCGGTTCATACCCCCGCCACGCTTCGCCTTGGTAAAAGGCGCTCAGATGGCCGCAGCACTCTAGCCAGATTGCCCGCAGATAACTATCCAGATCGCGTAACGTCGCCTCGCCATTCATCTCCAGATGCAGCCAGAAATCAGGGTTCCAGGCATTCTGCACTTGCAGGTGGTAGATCGTTTGCGTCTTGCCCCGGCCGGCGTCGGCCGCGGCGACAGCTTCCCGCCGGGCCGGGCAGGTTTTCAGATGGCGGGTCATGCCACTTTTTGCCATTTCCCGGCCGCAGTAGGCACACTTTCCCTTTGTTTGTTTTCTTCTTGCCATTTCTTTGCCTCCGTAAATAATTCATCCTTGCCCGGCCTGTCGCACAGCAGTCCTACCCGGCCAGGCAAGGCATTTTTGTATTCGGCCGTTCCGCCCTTTGACTGTGTCGTGTCGTCAGGTGGCGCTAGCCGGGAACGAACCACAATCGTCTTCTCTCAGTGGGGTAAAAACCCCTGGCAACCGGCCTGCGATCCGTAAACCGCAGGCTGTTTCCGGCCGTTATAAACAAGGCGTGGCGCAACAGCGAAATCCCCTGTTGTTGTTCCTGTTCCTGGGATTGTTCCTGTTGCGGGCCCCGCAGCGCGGGTCGGTTCGTCCCCGCAGAACAAGGGATCACTCCCCTGGGACTGCCAAAATTAACGCCGGGCCGCTTTCTTCCAGCCGCCCAAGAGCCGACCCACTTCTCCTGTCAGGCGGGCGGCGTGTTCAAACTGCCCCGGAGACAGCAGCGTCAGGTCCCGGCTCAGGCGCAAATAGGTGCGCAGCCGAACCATGCCCCGGTCCGCCGCTTCCAGGCTGGGCAAGGGCTGGCGGCTGGTCCCGGCTTCTACCAGCGATTCGTGAATGCGGAACAGTTCGGTTTGTATCTGGCGGGCCAGGACGCCGCGCTGACTTTTGGGGAAGCCCAGTGTGCGCGGAATCAGCCAGAGCATCAAATCATAATGTTTCACAAAAATAGGCGATTGCTTCATTGTGCCGGGTACAAGATTGGTTCAATCCTTGAGATTGAACCAATCTATAAGGCGCTGCGCCTTTTGGGAATGGGCGGTCGCAGCAAAGAGCAGCGCAAGCCCCAGGTATCGCCGTGGGCGGCGTGGGCAATCCAGGCTTGCACAGATTGATCCAGTTGCCGGTAACTCAGCGTGCCATGTGCCAGCTGCCGCCGCTGCCGTTTGTAGCGGCGCTGGAAGGCAACGCCGTTGCTACGCTTTAAGCGCCGGTGCGTAGGATAGACAATAAAACCCAGGAAAGGGATGCCATTTGCCACCGGATGCACGCTGGTTTTACAGGTATGGATTTTCAGCCGCAGGGTGGTCAGGAATACTTCAATTTCCTGCCGCCAGCGGTGCAGTGTGGGTTTATCCGGGGCAAACAACATGAAATCATCACAGTAACGCAGGTAGGCCGGGCAGCGCAGTTCTTGCTTAACAAAACGATCCAGTTCGTGCAGGTAGACATTGGCCCAAAACTGGCTGGTCTGGTTGCCGATGGGCAGGCCGCGCGGCCGGGCGGCGGCCAGCAAATCGTCACCGGGAAACCACTGCATCTGGTAACGAGCGGCGTGGATGCCCCGGCCGCTGTCAATAATTTTGTCTACCAGGCGCATGGTGGGCGGGCAGGCAAGGTAACGAGCCAGCAGGTTATGCAGGATTTCATGGTCTACCGAGGGAAAGAACTGGACAATATCGGCTTGCAAAACGTAAGGGTAGCGTCGGGCAAAATGGGTGCAGCGATCCAGGGCGGCGTGGGTTCCCTTGCCGGGGCGGCAGGCGTAGGAATCATGGATGAAGCGGGCTTCCCAGATCGGTTCGATGACGTTGCACAGGGCGTGGTGGACAACGCGATCCCGGAAGGGGGCAGCGCTGATGCGGCGCGGCTTGCCGTCGTAGATGTGGAAGTGGCGGTAGCCGCCGGGCCGGTAGCTTTCGCCGGCCAGGTCATCCATCAGGGAAAGCAGTTCGATGTCCAGATTACATTCAAAAGCGGCCACGTTGGGTTTGTGCCGTTTGCCGCGGCGGGCTTTGCGGAAGGCGCGTTCCAAGTTGGCAAAGGTATAGATTTGCGGGTAGAGGTTCTTAAACGTTTTCATGTTCCCATGTGGCGCAATTTTGAAAATTGCGTTACGAAAAATATGGCCCGGTGGGGGGCAAGCCCCCCACACCCCCCACAGAAATCAGAAATGATCAGAACACAGTATACAGAAAATCAGGATTCAGAACCAGGGGAGAGAGAAGACGTGGCGCAACAGCGAAATCCCCTGCTGAGACACCTGAGCCTGGGAGTGTCCCAGTAGCGGGCCCCGCAGCGCGCCCATTTCTTGTCATCATACCAGGAACCGCCGCGCAGGACACGCCCCACGTCGTCGCCGCCGCTTAAATCTTCACGGCCGTCGTCCGGCGTGTACGGGTAAGCATATCCCGAACGGGTGCTGCACCATTCCCACACGTTACCGACCGTATCAGCCGCGCCATACGGGCTGTCCCCCTGCGGCGAGTATTGGCCTACAGGTGTGGTTTGCTTTAGCCCCGCTTCTTTGGTATTGGCCCGCGTCTCGTCCCACTCACTGCCCCAGGGATAGAGACGGCCGTCTGTGCCCCGCGCCGCCTTTTCCCATTCCGCTTCCGTGGGCAGCCGCTTGCCCGCCCAGCGGGCGTAAGCCAGCGCCTCATACCAGGAAACGCCCACCACCGGCTGCTCGTCGCCGTTCCATTTGGCGTCATTCCAGTAACGTGGTTCAGTATATTGCTCGCCACTATAAATATACTTGCCCTCCTTCCACCGGCCGGCGGCAATCGCTTCCGGCCAGTAAGCTTCATTGGCGTATCCGCCCGCCGCCATAAAGCGGCGGAATTGGGCGTTGGTTACCGGCGTCCGGTCCATAAAGTAAGCGGGCAAATACAGGGTATGCTGCGGCTTTTCGTCGTCATCTGCCGCCTTGTCTTCCTCCCCGCTGCCCATGAGGAATTCGCCGGCCGGCACATACACCATGTCTACCGCCTCTTCCCGGCGCAAAGCCAGCAGCGCTTCCAGGGCAGCCTGGCGCGGTTCGTCTGCCGGGTCATTTTCATAAACCGCCAGCAAAGCATCCAGCACAATTTTGCCCGCCTCTCCCAAACGGCCCAGGGCCAGGGCCGCTTCGGCACGGGCAGCGGCATCCGGGTCGGTTAAACTACCCATCAAAGCAATAATAGCCGCGTCATCCACCCCTTTCAGGCGGCCCAAGGCGGCAGCAGCGGCCTGTCGCTCCCCACTGTCACCCGTCCGGCTCAACCGGGCCAACCGTGCGGCAATTGCCTCTTGCAGTTCCGGCGGGGCGTCCTCCGGGGCCAGCCGCGCCGCCAGAAGCCAATCCGTATCCGCCTCGCTGGGCAATAAATCCGCCACAACTGCCGGCAGCAAATCCCCGCCAAACGTTTGCAGGGCGGCAATCGCTGCCTCGCTTTCTTCCGGCGTCAGGGCCGCCGGTTCCGTCTGCCGCAGCAGCTCCACCAGAGCCGTGGCAATCTCCCGGCGCAGCGGTTCGGTTATTTGCTGCGCTCCTTCCGCCAGGCATTGCCCGGCCAGCAGCCACATCGTTTTGCCGTTCTCCGGCTGCCGGGCGCGGGCCGCTATCCGCTGCAAGAGGGGTTGGGCGTTATCCGCCAGACCGGCGTAAAGCAAAATGACCTCTTTCCAGGCGGGGTTGTCCAGATGTTCTTCCAGCAAGGCGGCGCCATCTTCCGCGCCGCGCCGGTCGGCCGCCTCGGCGGCAAAAAATTCTTGCAAGGTCTGGTGAGAAAAGCCATAACGACCAATAGCCCATTCCTGAATCAGGCCGCTGGTGCGGGCGACTTCTTCCAGCAAGGTTTGCGGCGTGGTGTCCGGTGGCAGGCGCAGATTTTCCCCAAAAGCATCCAGCCAATCCAGCAAAACCTCCTGGCGCAGCAAGCCTTCTTTTTCCTGCTGGAAGGTGTACAGGGCCAGTTCCCGCAGCAGCCGCCATTTGACGTTTTCACCAAAACGGCCGCGGTGGGTGCCGCGAATGGTGTTCCAACGGGTAATGCGGGTGCGAATGCAGTGCCGGTACAACTCGGCACGTAAGTCCGGCAGGTTGCGCTCCCGCTCGTAATGATTGGTAATCAAGAGCAGCAGCAGCGGGTTACGGGCCAGTTCCAGAAAACGCTTGTTACCTTGCAGTTCGGCCAGCAGTTCATCCGCCAGATCGCTATCTGTACCTTCCTCCTCAGCAAACCAGTTGTGGACAAAACGCTCGATGGCCGGCCGGTCAAATTCCATCACTTCTGTTTTCTCAAAACCGGTTAGCTGGGAACTGTGTTCATAACTGTATTTACGCGAGGAAACCACTAAAATATTTTGCCTCTCTCCCCCCTGTTGGGCCGGAACATGCCGGTTGGCAAAGCCTTGCACCAAGTCAATCATGCGCAAATGATCCTCTTTCCGGGGTAGTTCATCTAGGCCGTCCAGCAGCACCAGGCAGCGTCCCTCTCGAAGCTGCTGCTCAATAAAAGGTGCGGCATTGGGGAAATTGTTCTCGGCAAAAACCTGGGGAAAACCATCTTCCAATCGTTCCAGCTTTTCCAGTTGGCACAGCATCTCCCGAAAACGGATGAAAATGGGGATATACCCGGCTACTTCCGGGCGGCGACGTTGGGCGCACATAAAGGTCAGGTGGTAGAGGTAAGTCGTTTTGCCTACGCCCGGCCCCCCTAAAACAACAAAACGATGGTAGCGGCGCACCGCTTCCCAGGGATCCACGGAACGGGCGCGCTGCTGGCGGCGTATCTCGTCCCTGGTGCGGTAGCGGTCGGCCAGGTCGCCGCGCACGTCCGGCTGCGTTTCTTCGGTAAGCAAAGACGGCACGTACATCTTGTCCAGCCGGATTTCCTTGTCCACCAGGTTGCCCCCCTGCAAATCCTGTACGGAAGCGGCTACCGCGGCCCGGTAATCCTTTTCGTAGCGCAGCCGGATCAGGGGCACGGCGGCAAACCGGTCAAAGAGAAAATGGAAAAGCCGCTCGCCCCATTCGCCCAGTTTACCCACCAGTCCCTTGAAAACAACGCCCACCAGTACGCCCGTTACCAGAGCTAAAATAAGGGCCAGCAGAATCGCCTCTGTGTTTTGCTGCCATACCTGCTGCAACTGCTGCCACAAATTGCCCTGCAGCCCCGGATCGGGAACCGGTGTGGGTTCAATTATCAAGATGGCGGGCGGTTCTGTGGGCGCAGCGGTTGGTTGGGGCGTGGCTGTGGCCGCGGGCAGAGGTGTGCTGCTTTGCGCCTGGGCCAATGCAGCCCAGCCCCAAAACAGCAAAAGCAATCCCGGCAGCCAGCTTTTTTTCCTGAACACGAATAAAGTATATCATGCAGGGAGGCAGCGCCAAAGAAATCTGCGGCGGCCTAACGCGGCGTGCCAAAATCCTGCGTCCAGTAATGGCGGTATTTGTTAGCGAAAATTCTTTACAAACAGAGCAAGTTTTAAAAAATCTGCGTCATCTGCGTTAATCTGCGTCCTATTCATTGGTTTGAGGCGTAGCTTCGCTGGACTACTTACCAACAGATAACGCACGCTCTGTTGTAATCTGGCGAAAACTAAAGATGATCCAATTATGATGAAATGCGGTAGGGAAAGTAAAGGGGCGATTTGGAAAATCGCCCTACAGAGGTGCGTATTTTTCACCGGCTGCGAGGGGGAAGGGGAGTTGGTTTTCCGGCGGGGGCAGGGGGCAGAC
>JALUPA010000750.1 GCA_027054335.1 Ardenticatenaceae bacterium | reverse complement strand
CGCCGGTTGATGTTGGCCCCGGAGAGACGCACCATCACCGGATTCATCACGTCCATTATCAGGCCGGCAATCTCGTTTCCAGCCCGCACGTGTTCCAGCATGAGCAAACGGCCGTTGGGTTTTGTTACCCGCAGCAGTTCTGTCAATCCTAGTATGGGATCAGGCACAGAGCAAAAAACAAAAGTGGAAACAACGTCGTCAAAGGTGCCATCAGGGAAATTGAGGTTTTGCACATCACCCAGTTGCAGGTCTGCGGCAACGTTCAGTTCAGCAGCCCGTTTTTCGGCGTATGCTAACATGCCGGGGGTGAGGTCTACGGCCGTAATCTGCACCCCTTCGGGATAATACGGCATGTTCTTGCCCGTACCCACGCCCACTTCCAACACTTTTGGTCCCTGCACCATTGACCAAAGCCGGGGCCGCCATTCACTGTAACGCCGCTCGGCAAATCGCTCCATCTTGTCATACAGACCGGAAATACGTTGGTATCGCGCTCGTGTAGCGGCTGTAGCCTTTTCGTCAACTGTCATATTCGTTTACTCCTCAACTTTTATTCTTTGCTAATATCCAGCGTGTCAATAAAGTCGCCAGCAGGGCCATTCCACCCCAAAAAACGATATGCCCCAGCGGATTGGGGTGTTCCCGGTAGATACGGCGGTACTCCGGCCCGGTGTGGGCCATCACGTAAGATTCGCTGGCCAGTTCCCAGGTAGCCTGATGGGCCACAACGGCCGTCAGAACAGTAAGACCTGTTTGCGCTTTGGTCGGCCGGCGCCAACGGCCGTACACCACCAGCCATAACAAATGAAAAACAGCCACCGGCAATGTTTGCAGATGGCCGAATTCATGCAGCAGACTCAGGCGCAGCCGTTCCTCACGGGGCAGGCCGCGGCGCAGTACCAGGTTTACCAGCGGCGGGTGGTACAAGGCCAGACGGCCCAGCCGCACCAGATGCCACAGGCTGCCTTCCACCACAATTTCTGCGGAAAGACCGTACCAGGAGCGGACGTGATGTGTAGGGGATACGGCCGTGTCTGCTTCCATCACGATACCTCCAATGAAGCAGTTGGTCCCTGGCGACTGACCCATAAAACGCCAAGCAGGATTAAAACAATGCCGCCCATTTCCACTAAACCCAAACTTTCACCAAAAAAGAGTGCACCGATCATCAGGGCAAAAACAGGCGTCAGAAAAGTGAATGTATTCAAGCGGTTTAATTTGCTGCGGTGCAGTAATGAGAACCACAAAACAAAAGCCAGAGACGTGCCCAGTAAACCCAGGGCCAGCAACACAATTACAAAAAGTATATTCCACTCAATCTGGGCCGGTAATTCAAATTGCTGGGCCAACAGCAATAACGGTATGCCCCCCAAAACAAACTGCCAGCCAGTGGCCATGAGTATATCCACCTGGCCGGCTAATCGCTTGAGCAAGACATTGCCCACTGCCACACCAACGGCACCCAACAAGATAAAGCCAACGCCGGCCGGGCTACTATTGACACCGCTGCCGAAGCCAGGCAAGGCTACCAGAATAATACCGGCAAAGCCCAGGAGCAACCCCCACCGCCGCCGTGGCCCCAACATTTCGCCCAGGATGAAGCCGGCCAATACAGCGGCAATAAGGGGCTGAATATTTGCCAGGACAGTTGCCAGCCCAGGGCTGACAAGACCGCCGGCCAGAAACATCCCGCCAAAACCGATACTGGTCAGGCTAAAACCCACGCCCCACAAAGTCAGCCATACGGCCCAACCTCGCGGCCAGGGGCGGCGTAAAGCCAAAGCGAGCAACAACAGCCCGCCGCCAGCTACAAAGGAACGCAGGGCAGCAAAGGTAAGTGGCGGGGCCATCGTCAGCCCGACAGCGATAAGTGGGAAACAACTGGCCCACAGAAACATAACCAGGACCAGCCGGCCCACGTCGCCTGGCGCTATACCCTTCCTTATTTCTACCTGCACCATCAGGAAAAAACAGACCCGCTGGGATGTTTAATTTGCCCTTCGTCCGCCAAGAACGCCAAGATTATTTCTGAACAAGTATCGGGCTGTCGCAACCAGGGATGATGATCAAGGCCTGGCAGCACCTGAATCCGCCAATTCGGCCGTTCCTCGGCTAACTGTTGCAATCCGACCAGCGGCGCTGTTTGATCCTGCTCCCCATGAAGGCAAAAAACCGGAAGACGTGGGTCAAGCTGGTCAACAGCTTCCCGGAGATCATAGTTATAAACGACCTCCCAAAGTGAAGAAGTAAAAGAGCGCCAGGTATGTTTCACCAAATCCTCAGCTACCTCTCGTGGTATGTCCCGCCGCAAGTAGGGCAAGAGCCAGCCAAACAACCGCCGCGTCGCCATACAGGCAATGGCTGCTAACGTCACATTCGTAAAAAACCACCGATTCGGCGCCGGCCCGTTACGGAAATGTTCATAGGTTTGTTCCCGCCCGCCAAAATAAGGCAGGCCAATCAGAATCAAACGTTCCACCTGTTCCGGGTAACGGGCCGCATAGGCTACGGACAAAATAGCGCCCATCGAATGGCCGATCAAGGTAAACGGAGCATACGAGGAAAGGGTTCGATGCAGCGCAGCCATGTGCCGCTCAACCGTATACTGTGTCTGGGGCTTGGGGGATTGCCCAAACCCGAGCGGATCGACGAGCAAAACGCGGCGATCTCTTTCCAACGCAGCCACCCGCCCTTGCCAATAGTGCGTTGTTCCCCCCAACCCCGGCAAAAACACCAGCGTAGCCCCGTCGTCTACACCTGATTCTGCGACGTAAAGCGTCTGGGTAAAATCAACTGGCCGTTCCATTAGATGTTCCTTCCTACCCCACCACCATTACCGGACCAAAAAATCCTGCTGCATGCCCATGGCCTCGTCCGTTATGCGGATAGATTCCGCTCTATTTGTCACTGTACCGGCCAGGGCGCGAATGGCGTCAATATTCTCCGGTACCACAATCGCCTCATTGTACACCTGGTAAGTGTAGTACAGTTCGTTTCCCTGCACCGTCAGCACATCTTCCCATAGGGCCACTTCCCACATATCGCCCCGCGGCCGTCCCAGGTCTTTCATCAGTTCAATGGTGCTGTTCAAGGCTACCACACCATCGCTCATGCGAATGAAGGCAATGCGCGGTGCAGCCCGGAAGGCAGCCAACACTTCGTCGCGGCTGGCTTCTCGCGTCAGTTCCACAATCCAGTAATGGTTATGGGTCTGCGTATGAGAGGCTTTGGCGGCAGAGGAGTACGGCCGTTTTCACCCGGTAATCGCTGACAACATCCCCGACGCCAACCAATTCCATATCGGGTTGTAATTTCACTGCATCGGCTACCCGTTTACCGATAATGCCATAGCCATTCACAGCCACACGAATTTTCTTATTGTCCCTCGTTTATTTCTCCTTTGTAGCCTCCTGCTGGTTGCCTGAGTTCGTTTAGGCAGCCTCCAGATAACCGCCTTGCTGCAAAAGCTCCCGCACACGGGCCATATTCATGCCAAAGCCCAACAGCGTCTCCCCATCAATCACCAGCGCTGGTGTAGCAAAACGCCCCACCAGCTCCTTTAGCTCGTCCATGTACTGCTCATTTGTTGTCACATCTTTCTCTACGTAAGGCACATTGTTTTGGGCAAAGAAACTCTTCGCCGCCTGACAGTCGCCTCAGGTGGGCTGGGAGTACAGAGTGACGCCTTTTTGTTTTTCTGAACGCTTGAACAATCGTTTTAACATTTCACACCCTCAGTAATTATAGTTTTATCACTGGCGGCCGGGAACAACCAGCCGCCCCAAGGCCAACCAATCAGGCAGGCCGCCCCGATAGCAAAGGGTTTTATCCGCCGGTGTCAATCGTGCGGGTGATTCATCTCTTCCGCTTCCACCATTCGGCGATGCTCACTTTCATACTTTGTGGGGACACCATTATAGATGGAAACGTAGACCAAATCCTCATCCAGAGCGCGCACCGTATGAATTTCACCGGTATCAAAGACAACCATCATTCCCGGGCCACATTCTCGCTCCACACCATCCCGCCCGGAAAATACTCCTTTCCCTTGAAGAATAATTATATGGATAGGCGAATGGGGCGCATCGTGCGTCTTGATACGTTGGCCCGGTAAAAAGGCAAAACGTAGTGCCCGCGCCTCCAGATTGCTGTGCAATGATTGAGCATGAGGTTGCTTCTCCTTAAATTCTACACCCGCCAGCAACTCTATCGTTCTCATTATTGTTTCACTCCTCGATCTGTAAATTGTGTAGCCAATCCACTGGTAACAAATGTCCCTTCACTTGTTTCACGCTACCGATAAGGACACTATATCTCCAGGTCAAGTCTGGTGAAAGGGCTGGTTAGCGGCTACGGCATAGGCCAAATAGCGCACTCACATGGCTTGGGTTCGTTTGTTGCCTAATAATGCTGCCGTCCGCCCCTTATCGGCACACCAGCCAGAAACCCAACCCCAAACTCACCAGTACCGTGATGACGACGCCAATGACCTGGATGGTCGGCTTTGAACGATCCAGGTCGTGTAGTTCACCTGACGGTTCCCGGAGAGTTGCCGGTTTGTCACTGGCTTCGCTCGTAGGTGGCGTAATGGTTATCTCAACGAGAGCTGTCTCCTCATCTGTGGCCGCTCGTACCGTGTAGGCGCCAGGCGGCGTGTCCGATGGAACGATGAAAGTGACTGTAAAACCACCCTCTCCGCCTTCTTCAATGACATCCGCCTCACCTAATAAAATAGAATCTGTCATTCCTTCCAGGGTGATGACAAACAATTCACCCTCTTCCATCTCACTGCCGCTAATGGTGATCTCGCCGCCCGCAGGGACAATCGTCGGCTCGACTATAATCTTCGGCCCGCCATGTGCCAACACCAGACCTGCCGGCAACAGCACCAGGGCAATAAACAGAATCAAGATAGACAATAGTTGTTTTTTCATCGTAATCTACTCTTTTAGATTGGTTCAATCCCTCGACTACGCTCAGGACAAGCCTTGAAGATTGAATCAATCTCATAAGTTAATGGGCTTAGCCCGTTACCCAAGATGCTGCGCCACCGGTTGTAACCAGGCAACAACACCGTTGATAATAATGATAACCAAGATCAAAGCTGCGCTGCCGAGTAGAACTTTGCGCCGTCTCGGACTGAGATATGGGCTACGGTCCAAAATAGGAACCAGAGCCAGCAGCCCACCCAGGATGGCCGGGACGATAATCAACGCCCGCGACCCCAACGCAGCTTCTGCCGGGAACAGCCAGAGGAACATCCACCAGGGTTTGGTCAGTTCCACGCCGGCCACCCCCGGCTGGCCTAATGGCGCCGGGAACAACAAGCTTAACACCAGCACAATGCCCAACGTGAGCAAGCCATAGCCGGCCATACGCTTCAGATGAATGTCAAAACGGGAAGTACCTGTGCCGGCCGTGCTGCCCGTTTCTGCATCTGGCGTAACTTTGGGCGAGATACCATGCTGTTTTATCAGGTAAACGTGAATGGTAATGAGCAAGGCAAACAGCAAGGGTAATATGGTTGCGTGGCCGCTGAACAGCCGGGTGAGCAAGGGGGTGCTGCGGCTGAATTCAGCCGAGAACCAGGCGCCCAAGGAACCAAGAATAGCGGCCATTTCTGAATTGTGCTCCAACGCTTCTACCGCTTCCTGGTCAAATTTGAGTACCGAACCGGTGAAAACCAGTCCCAGAGTGACGGCCAGCAGCCCCAACCCCACGTACCAGTTGACCTCGCGCGGCCGTTTATATGAGCCGGTAAACAGCACCCGTAGCAAGTGCAGCAAGACCGTCAAGGTGACAAGTTGGGCCGTCCAAAAATGGACCGAACGTGTCAAATCGCCCAACGTGGCCCCGGTTATGATATAAATGACGCTATCATGCGCGGCCGTGGGCTGCGGATTATAAAATTGGGCCAGGTATATCCCCGTTACGATAAGAATGAGAAAACCAAACAAGGTAATACCGCCCAGTAAATAAGGCAGCGAGTTTGCATGTTCAGGAACGGTATAGCGGATGCCAGATAAGCCCAGCCGCTCTTCCAACCAACTGCTCGTTCGCGTTTGCCTTCCTTTATTTTCAGCTGCTCGAATTGAAGTGCTCATAGGATAAACCTCTCTTTTTTGGAATTACGCATTTTGTTCATTTCACACCGCTATTTATGATGAGCGCGGCCGTATTTGACCCGCATCGAATAGCCTTTTTATATTCCGACTATAGGAGAACTAACCGCCTTTTCATAGCGCCAAGTTACGTATGGGAAGTACGTAGAACTACCTGTTTCCCAAGTAGCAATCTCTCATATTATTTACAGGAACGCCGCTGCCTGTTCGAGCCAGCCGGCCGGTAATTGGTTCAACCGGCGCAGCCCTATTCCTTTATCTTTTTTCGCTAAAAGTCTGGCTGTTTTCGTTCTGGCAAAAGTGGCATGGTTCATTTTGGGCAAAGGTATCTTTACAAATTGTAGAACGATTTGCAAAATCGCCCTACAAAGTGTTAAGCTGGTTTTCCGGGTTTTTGAACCATGCCGCAAAAGTATACTTGTTCATATAGCGCCGCTAACATTTCAGCACCTGTTATTCTGTTGTCTCTCCCCTCGATGACCCGGCCACACCAATCGGCCCGCCTTTACCCCAAAATATAGCGTCGGTCATAATGTTTGCAGGAATACCACTGCCTGCGGGAAACGCTCGGCCAATAATTGGTTTAGTCGGTGGCGCGCTGGTTCAATACGGCCGTCTGCCGCTAACCAGGGTAAAACAACCTGCGCCAAAGCCAGGTCCAGGGCAATATCCAGATTCGCTGCCGGCGTCGAGGCAAACAAACCCTGGCCCTCCACCGTCCAGGCATTAGCCAAAAAAACAATCGCCTGGTTCACAACTATCTGCGGCAGGTGGACATCCTCTTCATGCAAAAGGTCCAGCACCTGAACCAGCGGGGCAAACGCCTGCCGCTGCCCGTGCAGATTACGACGCAGCCTGGCAAAAGCAGTTTGTTCCGTGCGCACACAAGCCTGCACAAACGGCCGGGCACTCTGAGTCTCCGGCTGTGGGGAAGGCAGACCGGACAACCGCATTTTCTCGCCAGTCCAGGGCACAACGATTGTATGAGAGAGCAGATCAAAGTCCCACCAATGAAAGTGGTCTGTGTCCATCGTGCCTATCAGGCGCAGGTTGGGTGGATAGGGGATTGGCTCCATATCCGGCCACATTTGCCATCCCGGTACAGAAAACAGGGTGTGCAGTTCGGCCGGGCTGATATTTGTCAGACAGGCAATATAAAGACGATCATGGTTTTCCGGCCGGACGGCTTCCTCAATCAACGTCAATAATTTATTGGTATTGAATCGCGCCTGGGCCTCAACAAATTCAGAAACATTCCGGCTGCCACTGGCCCATCGAGCATGGCCGACCATTGTATGGTATTGGCCGGCCGGTCCGCTGGCTATCACCTGGGCCAGACTGTGTACCAGGGCTACTTTGCCCGTTTGCGCTGGAGCGGCCAGAAGTAAAAACGGCCGTGATTTGAGCGCCACGTAGAAGTTGAGAAGGGATAACCGGTCAGCCCGCACCCCGGCAACGGCCGTCGCTTCTATAAAGTCGTGGACGATCACTTGCTCGTCGTCACCCTGAACACGGCAGTCAATCTGCGACGTTCCATTGCCCTGTTCAGCCATTGTTTTGTCAAAAAGCAGCATTATTGCCTCACCTCTTCCTAAAAGAATGGGTCTGGCCCCGTCCGGCAGAGCCGTTAACAGGGGCCAGACCCATTCTTCAACAAACCATGCTTCCCATCCCGTAGCTCAGTAAGGGTAGAAAAGAATATACACAGTTACAGTCTACACTGCGCCCGTTGCTACCAACAAGCGCAGGTCAGCGGGTGAAACATCCGTAAGAGTACCGATTCAGGTGTGGTCCCAGCAAAGTGCAGAAGAGACTTGCGCCCTACCTTCCCTGACCAGAATTAATCTGAATGGTCTAAACCTAACATTACATACATACGGTCAACAACATCATGGGCATCATCACCCTGCCGCCAATCAGCCAATATTTGTTGAATCTCGGCCTGATGATCGTGGTTAGCCGCTGCCGCTACAGCACTTTCCAGATGGTGTTCTACGTCGGCGGCGTCATCCCGCTGAGAAGCAGAAAGGGCCATGCCTAAATGAACGGAAACGACGTCAAAATCCAGATCAGCCAGACTACCCAGCACGTCTTCAGCCTCCACTTCTACCTCATGGATATTCCCGGCTTGCAAATCAGACAATACCTTTTCGGCCAAAGGCCGCACTTCCGGGCTGGCGTCTTCCACCAGATGTTGGGCATGGTGGATAGCGTCGGCCTCATTTTCGGCCGCCAGTGAATCGAGAATCAAGCGCAGGTGGTCAGCTTCCGTCATGTTAAGTTCCGGAGTTGAGCCACCGGCTGCCTCCTCTTCCACGTGCTCCATAACCATCTCGGCGCCCAGGCTGTCAATCCAGGCCACAATTTTCTCCACGTCAGCGTCACTCAACCGGTCCTCAGCGAAGGCAGGCATGATGTCGCCTTTAGGCGTGCGTACCTGGCGAAATACTTGTTCCCGGGTATGTCCAGCCAGGGCGGGGCCAACATTCCCTTCTCCTTCCGCCCCGTGGCAGCCGGCGCAGCCGACAGTGGTATACAATTCAAAGCCGGCGGCGGCATCAGCCGCTAAGTTTTCATCATTAGAAACATTGGCTGTTTCTTCCTCTTGGGCCGCAGTCTCCTCAGCAGGTGTGGGTGGCAGAGTCGTCGGCTGCTCAGTAGATGAGGTAGTACTGCCACAGGCTGCTAAAAATAAGGCAGCAAAGATGAAAAATATCAATAGAATCAGTTTTCGCATGGGTTATACTTTTCCTTTTGTTGTTGTTTTATAAAGTCCATCAGGCAAAAGTAAAGGCTTTAGCGGCCGGTACCGTTTGCAAAATGTGGGCTTCGTAATGATGACGGCCGTCATTCCCGGCGTCGGCTACGGCCGTAACCAGATTATCAGTCGTCACTTCTTCCGGATCATAGGCTACAGCTGCAACCCCATTCTGTAAGTATACCTCAGCTAACAGGACGCCATCCAGATTCAGCAGTCCATTACGCACCCGCATGGCGCACGTAGGGCAGCCCATTCCAGACACCCCTAAAAAAGTAGCTTTGGCTGTTAATAACGCTTGTTCATCCACCGGTTTCTCTACCGGATCAACGTGACAATTCTCATGTTCGCTCATGATTTACCTCCAATCATATATGGGTTTCCCCAATCCAATATTTTTTATAGCTTATCCTACAGGCCATCACCTGATGAGAGCTAAATGGCCTATCACAAGAAAAAAGGTGACTTTTGTCACCTTTATATTATTCTAAATTATGTCAAGTATACGGATTGTTCAAATGCCACATTTTACATAACGAGACAGCGCCACTTGGTTACGTGCCAGACTAATTTTCATCGTGGTCGCCGCCGCCATCATCATGTTCCCCACCGGTATCCGGTGTGGCCGGTGCGGCGTCGTGTTCACCGCCGGCGTCGCCATGCTCGCCACCCATGTCAGATACGCCCAGGAGCGCCAGGGCATCACGCATGGCAGATTCGGCCGTAGCCGCATCGCCATCTTCCAGGGCCGCCATTGCCTGGTTCAACAAAACCAATACATCGCCGGTTGCCCCGTCAATTGCCTTACCCAGGCCATGTTCCGCACCGTGAAGATCGCCCTCACCCAGCGCGTGCAAAGCTTCAGCGATGGATTCTTCCGGGCCGGGTAACTGCACTGTCTCCCCCTGCTCCCAGGCGCGTAAAAGAGCAACCAGATCATAGACCTGATCCGGCGACATGACAGTTCCCCAGGTGGGCATTCCTTTAGACGGCCGTCCTTCCGTAATCGTATCTATGTACCACTCATCATCAAACTGAGCCAATTTCTCCGGATCGTTCAACGCAGGCACATCGGCCGTGCCTTCCCCATTGGCGCCATGACAGACAACACACGTACTGTTATAGATCACCAGCCCGTTCACCGGGTCGCCGGCCCGCGCCTCTGCTTCCCGATCCGGCGCATCCGGCTCCCAGGCGCGGATAAATGTCACCAATTGCCGCACCTGTTCATCTGTCAAGGGGCCGCCATGCACCTGGTTCCAGGCCGGCATTTCTGTGCTGGGCACACCGGAACTAATCACACTGAAAATTGTCTCATCGGCCGTGTCCCGCAAAAAACTCTTACTGTTCAGAGGTGGGCCATCTACCCCTTCCCCCTGCTCCCCATGACACATAGCGCAATTTTCCGAAAAAAGCACCCGCCCTTCAGAAACGGCGATCAGCTCGTCTCGTTGTTCATCAGCAGAAATACGTTCAGGCTCGCGGAAAATGTACGCCTGAAACGACACCAAGACGGCAATCGTCAACACCAAAGCCACGCCAATATAACGTGAGTAATTTTCTCTGGAACCCATAACCAACCTCGGCATGTTCCCGGAAACTTCAAAGTTTCCGGAAAAATAAACGTCTAAGCGTAAGTTGCCTGCGACTCGTCAAATTCACTGCGCTGGATAACTGTACCCGTATCCACAACAACCTGGCCTTCCACAATTTTCATGGGAAATAAATCCAGGGGGCGCGGCGCCGGGCCACTGACCACTTCCCCGACAGTGGTGAAGATAGAATTGTGGCAGGGGCAATGGAACTGCCCCTCATCATCACGCCAGGGAACGGTGCAGCCCAGATGGGTGCAACGATGATACATAGCCAGCATCCCTCCGTCTTCCGAGGTGGAGATGTAAAAGCGCCCTTTCAGGACGTGATTGACCGTTCCCGGCGGAAATTCCTCAACCTGTCCGGCAACCACTTCGCTGCCAAAGCTGCCTGGTTTGACCCGCGGCTTCAAAAAATTAAACAGGGCAATGCCGGCCTGCCCAAACAGAGCTACAACCGCTACACTCCAACCCAACGCCAGAAAATGGCGGCGCGGTAATTTAGTTTCATCCTGATTCTTCATAATTGTTTCCTCATTTGGCTGGTGGCTGGTACAAGCCGCCAACCACCAGCCACCATTCTACAACTCATCCCAGGGGTTATAGCCGTTCGGCATTTGCCAGGGCCAATACATTTCAAAGCCCGGCCCCCGGAAGAGAAAACCGCTGATTGTCAAGACAACGGCCGAAATAATCATCACGGTAAACAAAGCGATCATTATATCGCGGGCGCTGCCTTTCTTGCGCCAGAGGATAATGGCTGGCAGTATCACAATAATTGTCAGAATAAGCGCCGGTATGACCCATTGAGCCACCCAGGGCGGGGCGACGCCGCGCAATGATTCCCGGATACTGAAGGCATTATCAAAAGCGATAAAAGCAACCATGGCGATGACGGTGTAGATGGCCGTCCATACCACAATTCGTTTCCCCCGTTTGGAAGAAAACCAGACCCCCACAAACTCGCGGGAATTATCCAGGTACGGTATAGACATCAAAAAGCCTACCAGAACGCTCGGAATAATAATCCCCGCCAGTGTTGGGTGCATATGCTCCAGCAACTCCTGCAAGCCCACAAAATACCAGGGCGCTTTGGCCGGGTCTGTCGTCACTTGCGGATTGGCAATAGCATCCAGCGGCGCTTGTTTGACCAGCGAAAAGAGGAAGATCGCCAGCGTCACCCCCAACAACAGCAGAATCTCCCACAGCAGTACAACGGGAAACGAAAAGACTGTATCATCCGGTCCCTTGCCCACCATGGGGCTGTCACCCCGCACCATTTCCACGATAGCGTAAGACTTACTGGTATCTTTCGGGAAAACTTCATCCTTTACAGGCAGTTCGTTTGTCATTTAACCCTCCCCATCCGGGACTTCGGTGGCTGCCAAGCCGCCATCTTTACGCACTCGCCACAGATGCAGCGAAACGACCAGCGCCAAAGAGAGCGGCAGCAAGGCAATATGCAGCGTATAGAAACGGATGAGCGTATCCTGGCCCACTTCCGTTCCGCCCAGCAAAATTTCCCGCATCACCGGCCCGGCGCCCGGCGCATAACTGGCGATATTCGTGCCCACCGTAATCGCCCAGAATGACAATTGATCCCAGGGCAGCAAATAGCCGGTAAAACTGGCCCCCAACGTAAAGAGCAACAGAATTACGCCAATGACCCAGTTAAACTGGCGCGGCGGCTTGTAAGCCCCCGTGTAAAACACCCGCACCATGTGCAAAATGACCACCAGAACCATGCCGTGCGCCGCCCACCGGTGCATGTTGCGCGTAAACTGGCCCAGCGGCACCGACAACTGAATTTCCTTCATAGAAGGATAGGCCCGTTCCACCGAAGGCACGTAATAAAACATCAGCAACACCCCGGTAAAAATCAGCACGCCATACAAAATAGTGGCGACTACCCCCAAGCCAAAAGAATACTGCCAGCGCAAACTTTTACGGCTGACTTTGACCGGGTGCAAGTGAAAAAAGATATTGCTGGTCATCGTCAGAGAACGATCCAGCGGATTGTCCGGCCAGCCATGCCGAAAAATGGAACGCCACACCCGCGAATGGGTCAAACCTTTTACCAGTTTAGATTGGGCCATAATCTTCTCTCCTGTAACGGCAGCCTTACCGCGATGCTTGCGCGATAAGACTGCCGCGGCTACCAAGCATTTAATTGGTTACAGTCAACGTCCCTGTCATGCCGGCCAGCGCGTGGCCGGGAACCGTGCAAATATAGGTGTAATCGCCCGGTTCAGAAGGAGCGGTAAAGGTCTCTGTACTGCTCTCTCCTGCATTCACTTCGTGCATTTCCAGCACCAGCATCTCATGCTGTTCGTCTTCACTGGCCCCTACGGCTTCCTCGGCCGTGACGCCAGGCTTCAAAATAGCAAAGGAGTGGGGGATAGTTCCGGTGTTTTCAAAGGTGATTTGGACTTCTTCCCCGGCTTTAGCTGTAAGTGTGTCCGGTACAAAGTTAAACTCATCCTTGACAGTGACCGTAAATTCCTGCGGGCCGGCCGGCGCGGCACTGCTTTCAGAATCGCCTCCGCCACCACATGCGGCCAGCAGCAAAGCCCCCGTCATTAAAGCCACAATAAGGAAAAACTGTTGTTTCGGTTTCATAAAAATCTCCTATTTGTTGCCCCGAAACCGGGTAGTTCCGGGAAAATTGTTGTTATTGTTGGTCAAATATGACTTCTTCCGTAAAGCGGAAGGTTTCCATAGTAATAGCGTCAGTGGGGCAGCGGAAGGCGCAGAGGCTGCAACGGATGCAGCGCGCCGGGTCCAGCAGCATGGCCGAGGCCGCGGGCCAATCGGCCGTTTGCCGGTCAATCACGGCCGTTACCAACTCATCCCCCGCCACTGCCGAAAGCGGCACCAGTTTCAGGCAGTCCGTCGGGCAAACGTCCACGCAGCCATTGCACAAAATACACAACTCCCCGTCAAAAATCGGGTTGATCGTGCAAATCAGGCAGCGGCCGGCCTGTTCTTGGGCCGTCGCCTCATCATAGCCTATTTCCACAGTAGACACGCCAATACGCCGGTTCACCGGCAGCATCTCCGGCATCTGCCGCTGCCAGCGCAGATAATTGCGCACCGGGCCAACGTCCGCGTATTCTTTTTCCGGGATGGGGGTGAAGAAGCCTTTGCGTACCAGCCGGGGCTGCACATTTTGCAGGTAGCTGTGAATGCTATGCGCCGCCCGTTGCCCGTCAGCCACCGCATTGATAATCAGGCGCGGGCCAAAGGCGATGTCCCCGCCGGTGTAAACGCCGGGGGCTGTCGTTGCCAGGCTCTTTTTGTCTACCACCAGCGTGCCGCGCGGGCTGACTTCCAGGCCGTCTTCCGGCTTGACCCATTCCAGATCGCCCGTCTGCCCAATGGCGACAATAACGCTGTCGCAGTCCCATATTTTCTCGGTACCGGGGATGAATTGGGGGTTGAAACGGCCGTTTTCATCAAACGTCCGGGCCACATCCAGCGTCTCAATACCGCTGGCGCGTCCATTCCCCACAATCCGTTTGGGGATCACGTGATTATGAATGAGGATTCCTTCCTCTTTCGCTTCCATAATTTCAATGGGATCAGCCATCATCTCGTCCTGATCTTCCACGACCAGGCAGTGAACTTCCTGCGTGGCCCCCAGGCGCACGGCCGTACGGGCCACGTCCAGCGCCATTTCCAGGTCGCCACCAGACTGCGGGGCCTGCCCCAAACGAGCAGCGGTGCGGGCTACGTCCATAGCCACATTCCCGCCGCCAATCACCACAATCTTCTGGCCCAAATCCAGGTTATAGCCCCCCAGATTGACATTGATGAGAAAGTCAACGGCGCGCAAAACCCCGTCCAGTTCTTCCCCTGCCACATTCAGGTTACGGCTGCGAAAAGTACCGATACCGATAAACACCGCATCAAACTCCTGGCGTAAATCGGCCAGCGAAAAATCCCGCCCCAGAGCCTGATTCAGTTTTAACGTCGGCCCCAACGACAAAATCGCCTCGATTTCCAGGTCAATCAATTCCCGCGGCAGGCGGTATTCCGGCACACCCAGGCGCAGCATCCCCCCGGCAGCCGCGGCTGCTTCAAAGATAGTCACGTCATGCCCCAGCAAAGCCAGATCATGAGCGCACGTCAATCCGGCCGGCCCGGCGCCGACAATGGCAACGCGCTGGCCCGTTTTAGCCTGACGCTCACGGACTCTGTTTAACTGATGGCGGCCAGTAGGCATCACCGTGTTGCCCATGTCAAAGGCATCGCTGCGACCCACGTAGGCCGGCCAGGCAGGGGGCTGCCGGGCTTCCCCTTCTTCACCCAGGTAAACGCCATAGCGATCATTGACAAATCGTTTGAGGGCGCGGATGGCAATGGGTGCGTCAATTTCTCCCCGGCGGCAGGCGGCTTCACAAGGCGCGCCGCATACCCAACCGCAGGTAGAAGCAAAGGGATTGGTCTCGCGGGCGATCAGGTAAGCCCGTTCATATTCACCCTGGGCGATGGCCGTTACGTAGCCGCGAGCGTCCGTGCGCACCGGGCAGGCAAACTGGCAGGCCACCGTTTTCTGGTAGAAGGTTAAATCAGGGAAATAGACGGGATATTGTGCCATAGACCAGACTCCTCTTTATACGGCCGTTAGTGTATCCCGCAAAGGTCTAAATCAGGTCTAGGCGATGTGTGGGTTGGGTGGAAACTCAGGCAAATAAATAAATTACCGTCCGGAACAATGGCACAATCCACGAATGAAAATTGTAGCCTGATTTTGCAAATCGGGTTACGATTTACAAAATCACCCTACATACTTTGCAGGAGATAGAAATGGAATTTTTTGCCATTGCCCAAACAAGGCTGGATACACAAGCCATTCAGGAGCAGATAACTGTAGCCCGCATGGGGGAATATTGCGCTACCGTCGTCGTGCTGGATGGAGACGATGAAGCGGGTAATATCGGTACGGTGTGGGGCGAATTTCCGGTGCAGCGCCAGATCATCCGGGGCGGAGTGCGCTTTTCGCTGCCGACCTGCCCCAACGCTCTGGCCTGGACCATCACCAGCGGCTTCCCGCCAGCACCAGACGGGGTTGTTATTCACGGGACGATCAATCGTCCCGAACACGATGAAGATTTTATAGAGTCAATTGTGGAGTTTCTGGAGACGTGGCGGTTGGGGCTGGAGAAGATACGGGCGTGAGAGGTGGCGTTATTTTACTTGTCGTTATCGTGGGCGTAGTCCTGGCGTATTTACGCAGAAGTTAAATTACCTAATCGAGCGTGTTGCAAAAGTTAATAAAAAAGGCGGGATAATGCGCCGACTATCATCAATGGTAACCGTATAATGCGCCGACTATCATCAATGGTAACCGTTCACTCTCCCGTCTCGTTCCCACATTCTACGCGGGAAGGCCCGTCCGGACGCTCTGCGTCCACGCGACACGGAGCGTCTGGCAGGCACATTCCCCGCGGAGCGTGGAACGAGGGGGCTGAATGCTTAGCATCTTTGAAAACAACTTCCCATTTTCAAATTAGTTCATTCTCCAAGAATAAACCAATTTTCGCCCATTTCGTTATATAATAGACATCAGATCAGGAATTTGCGGAGGTTCCTATGCCTACAGCCCCACTGAGAAGCGTCACACCTACCATTGACGTCTACGTAAAACTGGCCCAATACCCCATCATGTCTGACCGTATTCGCCTGAGAATGCGCGAAGAGCTTTTCCGGCGTGGCGTCGTCAGCCAGCAAAAATTCGAGAAAGAAGTCAAGGAGATGGCCGTTGAATCACAGCAGCGCGAAGGTTTGCGGGACCCTTCAAACCAGGAAGATGAAGTGACCTGGCAAAAAAGAGTGGAGTGTATCCGGGAAATGCACACTGACATGTACTTCGCCAACAATCTGGGCAGCGGCCTGCTGGACCAATTAATTGAGGAAATTTTACGCAACGACGAAACTCCGCATAAAGCCACCGATCTCAACTTTAATCCGGAAATTGCCCCCTGGGCTTTGCTCTTTTCCCAGGGGGAAATCTACGACGCCCTCCCTCCGCCGGAAAAAGAAAAAATCAAGCACCATTTGCAGGAAATCAAAGTTGTTTTGATCAAACGGTTGATGAGCGACCAACTACCCTTTATCGCTGTAGCCCGCCACGTGTTCGACATCAGCGATCTGCGCTGGGTGTATGACCGGATGATTGGCGGCGGTAAAATTGGCGGCAAAGCCAGCGGCATGATGCTGGCCTGGAAAATTTTGGCAAAAAATGAGCCGGATTGGGGGCCGCACATTCAGCAGCAGGTGGATATACCCGAAACATTTTTCATCGGGTCAGAAATTATTTATGAATTTATCTACTATAACAAACTGACCCGCTTCCTCAATCAGAAATATCTCTCCAAAGAGGAAATGGAACAACAATATCCGGCCATTGTGAAAGCCCACCTAGCGGCGGAGTTGCCGGATATTACGGTGGAACAGTTACGGGAAACGCTGGAAAGGTTACACGGCCGTCCCTTCATCGTGCGTTCTTCCAGCCTGTTAGAAGATCACATTGCCTACTCGTTTGCCGGGCAATATCGTAGCTACTTCTGCCCCAACCAACGAGACCCGGAAACCAATCTGAAAGCGTTGAAAGAGGCCATCAAGCGGGTTTACGCCAGCACGTTTAACCCCAGGGCGATGGCTGAACGCCAGAAACACGGCCTGATTGATTACGACGAGCGTATGGCTATTATGATTCAACCGCTGGTGGGACATGAATACGGCCGTTATTTCCTCCCCACCGTCATTGGCACCGGCCGCAGCGACACTCCCTGGCACCAAAACACGGTCATGCAGGTAGAAGACGGCTGCTTACGACTGGTCTGGGGCCTGGCCGGCCGCATCGTAGACCCGCTCAACACTCAGCAAAGCAGCATCATCATGCTCAGCCATCCCCACAAACGACCGGAACAAACCGAGGGTACCCCCTACTCCCAAACCCAACGGGAAGTACGCCTGATCGATCTGGAGGCCAACGAACAAAAAACTGTGCCCGTTAAAAAAGTATTGGGCACTGATTATCCCTTCCTGAAATATGTAGCCACGCCAGACCCCGATCACCCCGGTGGCTATCACATCACTTTTGATTATCTGGCCCAGGACCCCAAATTTGTCAAATTGATGCGCAGCGCCCTCATGCGCCTGAAAAAAGTGTACCAAAAACCGGTCGTCGTCGAGTTCACCGTAGACATTATCCCTACTCGCACAGGGGTTGATTACAAACTGTACATCTTGCAATGCCACACGAGTGATTGAACC
Source organism: Ardenticatenaceae bacterium (assembly GCA_027054335.1). Lineage (GTDB taxonomy): Bacteria > Chloroflexota > Anaerolineae > Promineifilales > Promineifilaceae > JAJRTP01. The sequence continues at coordinate 1,206 of JALUPA010000750.1, read as the reverse complement.
AATCTAACCATGCCCGCAGGCCAGCCGCCAGATACGGCCGTCTAAACCCAGCAATTCATCCGCTTCTTTTGGCCCCCAACTACCCGGCTCATACAACACCAGCGGCGGTACCTCTGGGTCTGATTCCCAGCCGTAGATCACCGGATCCATCAACCGCCAGGCTGCTTCAATACCATCGCTGCGGGTAAACAGCGAAGCATCCCCGCGCAGCACGTCCAGCAGCAGCCGCTCATAGGCGTCCGGCAGCGTATTCCCCTGGAACGATTCGTGGTAATGGAACTCCATTTCCACCGGCCGCATCCGGCTGGAGTCCGGCACTTTAGCCTCGATGGTCATGTGGATGCCCTCATCCGGCTGGATGCACAGCGAGAGAACGTTCGGTTCAAATTCCACTTCATCCGCATCATCAAACATCAGGTGCGGCGGCCGTTTGAATTCGATAATGATTTCCGTCGTTTTCCGCTTGAGCGCCTTGCCCGAACGCAGGTAAAAAGGCACACCCTGCCAGCGCCAGTTGTCCACAAACAATTCCATGGCGGCATAAGTTGGCGTCACAGAATTGGAGGCCACCCTCTCTGTGCAACAATAGCCTTCGTACTGGGCGCGTACTGTTTGCTTCAAATCAATGGGGCGGATAGCCCGGAATAGTTTGGCCTTCTCGTTGCGTACCTCATCGGCGTCGAAGGAAGCGGGCGGCTCCATTGCTACCAGGGAAAGAAGCTGCATCAGGTGATTCTGGAACATATCGCGCACGACGCCGGCCGTGTCGTAATAGCCGGCGCGATGGCCCACGTCTACGCTTTCTACGGCCGTAATCTGCACGTTGTCCACGTAATTCCGGTTCCAAATCGGTTCGTAAATCGTGTTGGCAAAGCGGAAATACAAGATATTTTGCGCCGTCTCCTTGCCCAGATAATGATCAATGCGGTAAATCTGCTGCTCCTGCAAGACAGCGTGCAGCGCCTTGTTCAGCGTGTGCGCCGAGGCCAGATCGTGACCAAACGGCTTTTCCACTACCACGCGCCGCCAGCCTTCATCTTCCCGCACCATATCCGCTCCCCCCAGATTTTCCACAATGGGGATGAAGAAACGGGGTGCGACGGCCATGTAATAAACCCGGTTAGCCGGCCCCTGTTCCAGTTGGGTCAAATACGGCCCCAAGTTGGCAAAATCCGCCGGCACATCCAGATTGCCCTGAAAATAATG
>JALUPA010000749.1 GCA_027054335.1 Ardenticatenaceae bacterium | reverse complement strand
ATGACGCTGATTTCACTGATTTTTTTTGATGTTCCAGGTTAAAAATCAGCGTTTATCAGCGTTAATCTGCGTCCTTAAAAAGAAGAAACAGACTTCTCCGACAAACTGCTAGAAATCGCAGTGTTTCCCGAAAAACACCTATTCAGGTCGCTGGTCCGGGGGCAGCATGGTAAAAACATACCCCTGCCCCCGTTTGGTAATCAGATACTCCGGCTTACTGGGGTCATCTTCAATCAACTCCCGCACCCAGCGCACATGCACATCCAACGTGCGCGTATCTCCCACATAATCTGTTTGCCACACATTTTGCATTAACTGTTTGCGCGTGACCAGTTCATTGGGATGGCGCATCAGTTCTTCCAGCAAGCGGGCTGCCTTTGGCGTTAGTTTACTTTCACCTCGCCCTGTCACTTCTACCGACCGTTTGGACAGGTAAAGCGTCACTTTACCATACCGCACAATTTCTTCGTTGTCTTCATCAGCCGGCAGCAAAAAACGCACCCTGTTCAACAATTTACGGGGTGTAAACGGCTGTTCTAAATAAATATCCGCCTCAGCCTCATGTTCTTCCAACTCACCGGCTGCCCGAATATGGACAATAGGGGTTTCCGGGACAGCGCGGCGTAAGCGGCGGCAAGTGCGCACCCCACTGGAACGCATCGCCGGGGCATTATACACAATTAAATTGGGTGATTTGCTTTCGAGAGTTTTTACTGCCTGGGAACCGGTAGAAACAACCTCCACGCAATAGCCAGCTTTCTCCATGGCCACTTTAATGGAATTGTCTCCACTATCTTTCCCTCCCACCAATAAAATGATAGTTGCCCTCATTAATATCCGATCCTTAAAATTTTAACATTAGGCTGGAATTGACATTATAAGGATTATTGGGGGATACGCAACTGAAAAACGGCCGTTTTCCGGTAAGTTGACAAAGGTTCACTCAATTTACACAAAACTGCCCCCAGCCGAAAAATGTGATTTGACACGCTCTTTCCCGGCGACTATAATTTCGCCAGATGCGGCCATGGTGTAGTGGTAACACAATAGCTTCCCAAGCTATTATCACGGGTTCGAGTCCCGTTGGCCGCTTTTTAATTTGTTGTCTCCTATCGGGCAGCCTACAACACTGGCGGTGTGATGCAACAAATAATAATCAGTTCTTCATCGCTAATCGACTTAAACTCCCGCAGCAAATCACCATCAAAATAAATGGTATCGCCGACGGCCAACGTATGCGTTTCTTCCCCGATTTTAATTTCCATAGCCCCCTGGCATACGTGCATCCATTGCTCCGTTGGCTTCGCCAGCGGTTGGGCAATTCGGCAGGCGTGGGGATCCATGTGGATGAAAAAAGCCATCATTCGCCGGGCAAAGTTAGGCGTGAGCAAATCATAGCCAATTTTTGAATCCGCAAAGTAGAGCTTACCACGCTTATCGGCCCGGACTATTTCCCCACCCTGCACGTCATTCAAGAAATAAAACATGGGTACCTGAAGCGCCGTGGCAATGCTTTGTAGTGAATTCAGTGAAGGGGAAACCTGATCGTTTTCTACCTGGCTGAGAAAACTGGCGCTGACGCCTGTTTGTTCACCAAGTTCTCTTAAACTAAAACCTAATTCCTTGCGTCTTGTGCGCACATGCTCACCAATTTTCATATTTTCCTCTTTACGCTTCTCTATTTGTGTCCGGAGCCGAATCACCCCAATAATCCGTAAGGCTCAGCCGCTTGTTTTGTACGCAATAACTGACCAGCCGTCAAGCGATCCGGCGAAAAGGGCACGAGTTGGGAAACCCTGTCTCCGGCAATCAAGGCTGCCAAAAAGTCGCCTACAGCCGGACTGATTTGAAAACCCTGCCCGCTAAATCCGGTAGCGCAATACAACCCCGTCACGTCAGGCCAACCGCCAATAACAGGCTGCCAGTCGGGAGAAATGGTCATAATGCCCGCCCAGCCCGTGAGTAGTTCACCGCGTACCAATGCCGGGTAACGCTGTGTCAATCGTTCCATCGTCCACAACAAATAATCGTCAGGTACGTAGCCGGGGCCACCATCGGGGTTGATGGGATCGTAGCCGACCTGGGGATTGAGGGAACCCAGCAGGGTGAGGCCGCCGGTTTCTGGCCGGGCGTAAATACCCAATGTCAGATCAAGTAAGCTGTGATGCGCCGGGCCAAAGGTAGACGGCCGTCGCAAACAAACCACTGGATGACGCACCGGCTGCAAATCGAGTTGGATGGCAACAGTCCGCAGCAGCGGATCGCTCCAGGCCCCGGCTGCTACAATGACGATGGGTGCGGCGATGGAGCCTACGGCCGTATCCACCCCCACAATCCGCCTCCCTTCACGCCGCAAGCCCGTCACTGCCCGCCCCTGCTGCACATCCACACCCAATCGCCGCGCCGCACCGGCAAACGCCTGCGTCGTCAAGACGGGATCAGCATAGCCGGCCTGGGGTGCATAACTGGCTGCCGTAACGCCACCAAACGCCATGTTCGGTTCCAGCCCAGCTAATTCCTCCGGCGTGAGCAATTGGATGTTTACCCCGGCAGTTTGCATGTGGGCTACGGCCGTAATCAACCCAGCCTCTTGCTCCGCCCCCGCCAACACCACCGACCCCGTCTGCACAAAGCCGCACGGCGCGTCCAGCAACGCATCGCCCTGCCGGAAAAATGCCGCGCTGCGGGCAAAAAGTTCCACCGCGTGAGACTGAAACGTCAGCCCGTCAATGCTGGCTACCGACCGTCCCGTACTGCCGCTGCCCAGCGCTGCCCGCTCCAGCAGCACAATCCGCCCCGCCTGCCGCTGCGCCAGATGCCAGGCAATACTCGCGCCCATCACGCCGCCGCCCACGATAATGACATCGGCCGTTTCACTCATAACGGCCCGTCCTCATACACAAGCGGAAATATCGCCCGCGTGCGGGCCATCGCTTCTGCCTCTGTGCCAGAGGGGAAGAATTCCAACCCAATTTCGCCATCGAAGCCCAGTTGGTGCAGCTTGGCCCGGATGTTGGCAAAGTTGATTTCCCCGGTACCCGGTTCCTGCCGGGTGGGGACGTCGCCGATGTGTACGGCCGTAATCCATGCAAAATAGCGCTCCAAACTCCACAACAACTCACCCGACCCGCGCTGCTGGTGATACGTGTCAAACGTCAACCGAAACTGCGGATGATCCATCCGCCGCACCCAATCAGCCGCCAGCCGTGGGTTATCCACCAAAATTTGTCCCACAAAATCAAACCGGTTCAGGCATTCCACCCGCACTTCCACCTCCGTCTGTTCCACCAGCTTGAGGATGCGTTCCGTCTGGTCCAGCAGATTGGCGTACTGTTCCCCTTCAGTGTAATTACCGGACATGCGGCGCACGTGCAGGGTGTCGCCCACCATCTCGGAACTATTGGAGAAGATATAGAGGACGGCAATGTTGTGTTGTACGGCCGTTTCCAAACTTTCCGCCCAGGTACGAACCGTCAACTCATTGTCACCCGGATCTGCCAGCGACCCCATCTCCCCGTCAAAGGTAGAATACAAACGCGCTCCTTGCTGGCGGCATTCTGCCGCCAACTCCGCCAACGGCGCCTGCCGCCAAAAGAAGACATTCAAATTCCTGACGCCCAGGGCCACAAACGGCACAATCCGCTCCACGATAGGGCGATCAGTAAACCAGAAGTCGAGATAGCCGGTATATTCCATCGCTTAAGACATCACCATCCCCCCATCCACCTCAAGCGCCTGCCCGGTGAGATAGCGTGAATCTGCCGAAGCCAAAAAGGCAATCACCCCGGCAATTTCCCACGGTTCGGCCAGCCGTTTCATGGGGCAGTCATTGGCCCGCATTTGCAGCCATTCCTCCCCCGTCAGGCCGTCCAACGCCCCCACTTTGCCCGCCACGCCGCGCACCATGTCGGTCAACGTGTTGCCGGGGCAAACGGCGTTGGCCGTCGCGCCATAGGGAGCCAATTCCATGGCCACCGAGCGTGTCAGGCCAATCACACCGCTCTTGGAGGCGGAATATTCGGCCGAGGCCGGCCAGCTTGTTTTACCGGCCATCGAGGAGAGGTTGATGATGCTGCCGCTGCCTTGCGCCATCAGCACAGGGGCCACAGCTTGATTGGTGAGAAAGACGCCGGTGAGGTTGATGTCAAGGGTGCGCTGCCACTGCTGCCGGGAAACTTCGGCCAGCGGCGCACCGGTATAAATCCCGGCCGAGGCGACCAATACGTCAATGCGGCCCCATTTTTCCCTGATGGCGGTAACGGCCGTAGCCACACTCGCCTCATCCGTCACATCACAATATAAAGCCACCGCTTCTACGCCTAAATTGCGACAGGTTACGGCCGTTTCCTCATTCGCTTCCGCCGCCACATCCAGACAAGCAATCCGCGCTCCTTCTTCCGCAAACCGCAGCGCGCACGCCTCCCCGATCCCGTTCGCCGCGCCGGTAATGACCACCACTTGATCTGCAAATCGTTTCATTTGTTCTCCCAAATCGCTCAAATTAAAACGGCGATTAAAATCACTGCTACAGTTGCCAAGACCGCCTTCGCGGTCTGGTCCTAGTCGGCGAAGGCCGACTTTGCAAATGTTGGTGCAGTTTCCAACTGCCGTTTATTAAGACCCACCCAAAATCCCCATCGCCTCATCAATGGACGCATCCTCATGAATCAACGCCGCCACCGCCGCCGTCATCGCCTGGGGATCATCCGCCTGGAAGATATTGCGCCCGATGGCTACACCCACCGCGCCCACATCCAGCGCCGCCCGAATCTTTTCCAACATGACCCGCTCGCTGCCCTTCTTAGCCCCGCCCAAAATCACCGCCGGGACGTAGCAGCCGGCCGTCACCTGCTCAAACCCTTCGGCGTAAGGAATTTTCATCCAGTCCGATCCCAACTCTGCCCCCACGCGAGCCGCAATAGCCACGCTTTCGGCCGTGCGCATTTCCGCCGGGCTGTCGAAACCGCCGGGAACCATCTCTCCCATAACAGGGATACCCCAGGCGTGCGCTTTGCCGATGACTTCCGCCAGCCGCCCCAACGATTCCGCTTCATCGGGCGCACCGGGGAAAGCGGAAACGGCCACCGCATCCGCCCCCAAACGGAGGGCATCCTCTATCGTGTAGAACAGGCCGCCCTGCCCCATGTTACCCAGCTTCGTGCCGCCCCCATCCAGCCGCAAGATCAACCCCAGCGAGGCGATCTCTTGGGCAAAACGGGTGGCAGTGCCGTAGGAGGTCAGGATGGCATCGGCCCCGCCCGCCACGATTTTTTGCAGGGTAGCAGACGGCCGTTCCATCCCCTGCGCCGGCCCATCAATCATCCCATGATCAAAAGCCACAATTAAAGCCCGCCCATCCGGACGAAATATTCGGTTCAAACGACGTGTAGTAGACATTTTCCTAATTCCTTTTGGCTCACAGGGACGCGGATTAACGCTGATGACGCTGATTTTTTATCTGCGTTTATCTGGCGTATATCTGCGTCCCAATCAAGCAATTCTGGCAAATAATTCGGGGGTGATTTGGTACACGGCCGTTTCCCCCGCAAAGAAACGACGTAGCTCTTCCACCGCCAACTCCCCCATCCGATTGCAATTCTCAATGCAGCCGGCAATGTGCGGCGTGACGACGACGTTGGGCAAAGTGCGTAAGGGACTGTCGGCGGCGGGCGGTTCGGGATCGGTCACATCGAGGAAAGCAAAGAAACGGCCGTTCGCCAATTCCCGCACCAGCGCCGCCTCATCAATCAACGTGCCCCGCGCTGTATTGATCAGTAAAGCATCATCCTTCATCAACGCCAACCCCTCAGCATCAAGCATATGATACGTGTGTTCGTTAGCTGGAGCGTGCAGTGACACCACATCGGCGCGACGCAGCAGATCGGGTAAGTCCACCTTCTCCGCCCCTAGTTCTGCCGCTTCTTCAGCCGATACAAATGGGTCGTACAACAAAATGGCGGCCTCAAACGGCTTAAGCAGTTCAATGACGTGCCGCCCCACATTGCTGGCTCCCACGATGCCTACCTCCTTACGATACAGCTCCCGCGAGAACCATTTATCCCAGGCCGGTGAATCCCGCCAGCCGCCATCGCGCACGTGCTGACCCAACGGCCAGATGCGCTTTTGCCCGACAATCATCAGCCCCAACGTCGTCTCGGCCACGTCCCGCGCCAGCGTAATGCCCGCGCTGGTCAGGTGTACCCCCCGCGTCCAAAACGCCTCAGAGACAAATCGCTTGACGCTGCTGCCCATGTGGGCCATCGCCCGCAAACGAGGCGCGGCAGCCATCACGTCCGCATCCAACCGGGCCACGCCCCAACTGGTGATGCAAGCGTCTGCTTCCGGCAAAAGGGTGATGAGTTCTTCCTTGTTAGCCGGTTCTTGCCCAGGGTGATGGATAACGTCGGCAAACGCGGCCAACGCCTCCCAGGCTTCCTGACTGAACATACGCTGGTAATGCGCCTGCCCGATAGTAATTGCTACGATTGGTTTACTCATTTCAGTTCCTTATCTTGTTTTACCACAGAGACACAGAGGCACAGAGAATAATTCTCAAAAAACTCCGTGCCTCCGCGCCTCTGTGGTGAAAATAATCTCTTCTTGATACAGCCCAAACATCTCATCATACCGCCCCTGCATCTCCACAACCGGCAATATATCCCGCGCCGGTTTTTGGAAGCGGGCCAGACCGTCTGCAATGCTCTCGAATGCACAGATGCCCACACCGGCCAGCACGGCCGTACCCAACGCCGGCCAATTATCATACGCAGGCAGCCGGATGGGAATCCCCGTCACATCCGCCAAAATCTGCGGCCAATACGGACTTTGCGCCGCGCCACCCACCATCCAGAGCCGCTCCACCGGCAGCCCTGCTTGTTGGATCGGCTGTAACGCCCAGCGCAGTTCAAAAGCCGCACTCTCCATAATCGCCCGGGCCATATCTGCCCGCGAATGGTTCATTTGCAGCCCGACAAACCCGCCGCGCTGCGTCGTCGCCGGGTCGTCATGGCCGCCGGTGAGGGGGAGGAAAAAGAGACGGCCGTCCTCTTCCGTCCCGGCCAACTCCGCATCCAGCGCGGCAAA
>JALUPA010000748.1 GCA_027054335.1 Ardenticatenaceae bacterium | reverse complement strand
ATATTTTCTCGCACAAAGGCGTCAACTTCCCCGGCATCGAATTGGGTATCAGCGCCTTCACCGAGCAAGACCGGCAATTTCTGGCCTTTGCCGCGGAGGAAAAACTGGACGCGGTCAGCCAATCCTTTGTGCAAACGGCCGCCGACATTACGGCCGTGCGCCAAGCCGCTGCCGCTCTCGATTACCATCCCCTGATTATTGCCAAAATTGAACGGGTGCAGGCCGTAGAGAATATCGAGGCTATTTTGGCGGACGCCGACGCCATCATGATAGCCCGCGGCGACCTGGGCGTGGAAATACCCCTCGAAGAAATACCCGTCGCGCAAAAAGAGATCATCTACCAAGCCAATCTACGGGCCAAACCGGTCATTACTGCCACGCAAATGCTGGAATCCATGATCAGCAACCAGCGCCCCACCCGCGCCGAAGTAACCGACGTAGCCAACGCCATCCTGGACGGCACAGACTGCGTGATGTTGTCCGGCGAGTCAGCTATGGGCCAGTATCCCGTGGACGCGGTAGCCATGATGAGTCGCATCGCTCAGGCGGCAGAACCGCGGCTGGCAGCGCATAGTCTGGTGCAGGAATTGGAGCAGGTGCAGGAGTTGGGCCATATTTCTGTAGAAGACTTGGTTTCTTTGATGACGTATATGACCACGCAAACGTTAGAGAGGATTACGGCCGTATTCGCTCCTACCATTTCCGGCAGCACGCCCCGTCTCGTCAGCCGCTTCCGCCTGCCCGTCTGGGTGATTGCCGTCAGCCCCCATGAGCAAACCTGCCAGCAGCTTCAATTTACCTTTGGCCTCTATCCTGTTTATACGGAGAAACGGCCGTCCAGTTGGGAACAATTCGTGCGCGACTGGCTGCGGCAGTACGATCTAGACCCGCACATTGTCTTGCTCATCCAGAGCTTTGCCGGTACTCAACAAGGCGGTTCCAACCACATCGAAATTATAGATTTGCAACATCCGCCAGGCGAACCATTTCCCTGGTAATTGGTAATTAAATAATTGGGTCATTGATAAATGCCCGATCTAACCTATGGGCAATACAATTCTCCTCATTCCACTTATTCTCATCTTTGGCGGGGCTGGCGTGGCCGCGTTGTTTGGGCTGCCGGGGGTTAACGGCCGTATCCGCCTCACCCGGATGAGTTGGCTGCTGGCGCTGGCTCCCTTCAACGCCTTTAGCCTGTTCCTGGGGATGACCCTGGCCGTTATTCTGAGCGGCCCTTTGCAATGGCGCGTCACCTGGCTGCCCACCTACAACTGGCAGCTTGGCTTCTACTTCGACAACCTCAGCGCCCTCTTCGCCCTCCTCGTCACCTTCATCGGTACGCTCATCGTCATCTACGCCGGCCAATACTTCAAAGGAGATCAAAAAGCGTGGCGTTTCCTCACCTACCTGCTCATCTTCATGGGGTCTATGCTGGGATTAGTCATGGCCGGCGACGTTCTCACCCTCTTCATCTTTTGGGAAGGCACCAGCGTCACCTCCTACCTGCTCATTGCCTACAAATATCAAGACCCGGATGCCCGTTACGGCGCATTCCGCGCCCTGTTCATCACCGGCGGCGGCGCTATCGCCATGCTGATTGGCCTGCTCATCATCAGCAGCATCGTGGGCAGCATCCAGTTCACGGACATCCTCAGCAGCGGTGACGCCCTGCGCCAGTCCGACCTGTACACACTCACCCTCATCCTGATTGCCCTCGGTGCGTTCAGCAAAAGCGCCCAATTTCCCTTCCACATCTGGCTGCCGGGGGCCATGAGCGCCCCTACGCCGGCCAGCGCCTACCTACACTCTGCCACAATGGTTAAAGCAGGTATCTTCCTGCTGATGCGGCTCAATCCGGCGCTAGGTTTTACGGAAGAATGGTTCTGGCTGCTGACGACGGTAGGATTGATGACCATGCTTCTGGGCGCATATCTGGGCCTCAAGCAAAACGATCTCAAGGCGCTGCTGGCCTACTCCACCATCAGTCAGTTGGGCGTCTTTGTCATGCTTATCGGCCAGGAGGATGCCCCGGCTTATAAGGCGCTGGTCATCGGCATTATAGCCCACGCCCTGTACAAAAGCGCCTTGTTCATGGTGGCCGGGATTGTAGACCACGAGGCAGGTACGCGCGATTTGCGCCGCTTGGGGGGATTGCGCC
>JALUPA010000747.1 GCA_027054335.1 Ardenticatenaceae bacterium | reverse complement strand
CATAGACGGATTCGGCCAATTCTCCACCTTCTTCACCTTCGCCGCTCTGCCCCCAGGTGGAAAAGTTCAGTTCTTCACGTCCCTCGTTCACTTCCCGCTGGATGAGCCAAGAAAAGGGGGCCACGTTAGTGTACCAGGGCCATCTTGTCTCGTTGCTGTGGCAATCGTAACAAGCCCGTACTGCCAATGCCCGTGTTTCCGGGCTGTCCCAGTTGGGTTCACTGACGACGGGGGGATTGTTGTGATTACGGCCGTAAGGAACCAACTGCATCAACACAAACCCGCCCACAAACAAAGCCAAAACCAAACCAATAATCTTCTTCATTCTTCACCTCCATGTTTTTGAGATTGGAGATTGGGGCGTTCAATCTCCAATCTCCAATCTCTAATCCCTATACTACGCTGCTTTGCGGCGGCGCGACGCCTCCTTGCCCGCCAAAATACGGTAAAAGGTGAGAAACAGCACCAACAAGCCGCTGCCCCAGAAAAGCGCCAGCATCCGGGGCGAACCACTGTCCGTACCGGCCATCACCCCATGGGCTGTCACTGCCACAAAAGCCACAAACGTCAGATAATGCAGTTGCCGCCACTTCTTTTGGCCCAACTGTTTACGCCAATAAAAACTCAGCGTCGTCAAAAACATTAAATAGAAACCAATAATGCCCACGCCCACCCATTCCGGGCGATAAGGCCCCACAAAGGGAATGAATAAATCAGCCAGCGTGTAGGTATAATAACTGTCAAACAACAGAGCAACAATATGCAGCGCTGTCATGCCCAATGCGCCCCAGGCCAGCACATTGTGCATTGCCAGAGAAAGCACAGCCGGAACCGTCTCCTTGATGATTTTACTGCTGAGCAGCAGCCCCCACACCGTAGACAGCGCCAAAAGCAGGTAAGCCACCGTCCCGGCCGAGCGGGTAAAGTACCAGGATGTTTTATTGGTAATACCCAGCGCCGCACCCGCCTGCCCCAGTGCGGCTGAGTCCAGCAAAAATTGGCCCGCCCCCAGGACGATAACGCCCACAACCAGGCCCACCAGCAAACTGACGAGAAAGCTGCCAATTTGCGTTGTAACAGGTGCTTTTTGTGTTTCTTGAGATAATGTAGACATTTGTGTTCTCCGTAAATTATGAAGCAATAAGTCCTTGCATAGATTCTGTCATAAATAAATGTTCATCTTTGGTGATGATGGCGCCGGCCAGGTGGGGCTGTTGGACAAGAGATTGCCAACCCTGGACGCGGCCCTGAACGAGTACGGCCGTAGCCCAAGCCTCAGCCATCGTTGCCTGCTCCGCCCAAACAGTCACAGTCAGGACGTCGGTCTGGGCCGGTCGGCCGCTGCGGGGGTCAATGAGATGGTGCGCGGCACGGCCGTTACTCTGCCAGCGCCGGTAATCAATCCCCGACGTTGCCAGACTGGATTCCGCCAGCCACAGCGTCAACAAATTGGCCTGCTCCGGCACAGCCTCCGTCCAGGGCGCGGCGATGGCTACCGGCCAGCCGGGCCAGTGGCGCGGGGCGGCCCCCGCCGTCACGTCCCCACCGGCATCCACCAAACACGGTCCCCACTGCGCCAGCAGTTCCACCGCCTCCTGCGCCGTAAACCCTTTGCCGATACCGCCCAGATCAATCCGTATCCCCGACGGCAGCCAGACAGATTGCGTAACTGCGTCTAAGCCAATCTGCCGCCAGTTTCCCTCAAGGTGACAGGCACTTTGAAAGTGCCTGTCACCTGACCGCACCAACTCAAAACTGCGGTCATACCCGGCCGCTTCCAGCGCATTCAACAGCGTTGGGTCAAACAAGCCATTTGTAGCTTCCGCCTGCAAGACCGCATCACACAACACATTCCAGAGCAAATCAGAGACCGGAACCCATTGTCCGGCACGGCCGTTCAACTGCGACAATTCACTCTCCGGCAAAAACCGGCTCAAAACCCGCTCATTAAAGGCAAACAATGCCTCTACCTGAGTAAAAGCTGCGGCCGCTGTCTCCGGGTTCGTATCCAGCCACAAACCAATCTGACTGCCCATAGCGCGAAAAGTGTAGGAGGGGTAAGAGGGTGTTGGGTGCATGGTAATTTAGTTAATTGGAGATTGGTAATTGGAGATTGGACGTTAATCTCCAATTACTAATTCTCCAATCTCTCTATTTAGAAG
>JALUPA010000746.1 GCA_027054335.1 Ardenticatenaceae bacterium | reverse complement strand
GCGAAAATTCTTTACAAACAGAGCAAGTTTTAAAAAATCTGCGTCATCTGCGTTAATCTGCGTCCTATTCATTGGTTTGAGGCGTAGCTTCGCTGGACGCTTACGTTGACTTTACCGAAAAAGCCGCAGATTGTGCGGGCCTGCCCTGAGCTTGTCGAGGAATTACCTGGATTTTACTCGACTAAAATCTGTTTTGTTCGCTCACAGTTTTAAATTATAATCAGGTGTATTTATGACAATAATTCTTGTTCGTTTATGGCTGTTTGGCTTACTGGCAATTGTCGTATTCTTCCTTATTTTTAACTTGTCCGGCAGCGCGCGCCCGCTGCGCGCCGCGCCTGGTTCCCAAACGGTGGTTTTGGGCGGGGAACGCATCAGCCATTCTTCCCCGGTGGCGGCCGATTTGGACGGAAACGGCCGTAAAGAAATCATTGTTGGCGCTTATGACGGCATGTTGTACGTGCTGTCTTACGTCAATGGTAGATGGGTGAAGGTGTGGGAACGGCAGACGGCCGTAGACATTAACACGGTGCTGCCCCCGGCCGAGCAACAGGCAACCGGCCGCGTGGACGCCCCGCCTGCTGTTGGCGACATTGACAATGACGGGCAGATGGAGATCGTCGCTGTTACTGGCGGGCGGCCCAATTCCGTTACGCCTGAAGTAAATCGCAATGGCGGTATCGTTGTGTATGAACTGGACAGCGCTTCTGGCAATACCTGGCAATTTTCCCTCAAACCGGGCTGGCCCTTTGTTATGCCGGACGATATGGGCGCCGGCGACGGCGGGAGACAGCCTGATGGGGTGCGGGATGGTATCTCCGCCGCGCCCACCCTGGGCGACATTGACGGTGATGACGACCTGGAAATTATCACCATGGCCTTTGACCGCCGCATCCGCGCTTTTCACCACGACGGCAGCGTGGTAGATGGCTGGCCCATTCAACGGGAAAGCGGTGACATCATCTTGCGCGGCGGCGAATCGTCGGCCGCCATTGCTGACATTGACGGCGATGGCCTGAACGAAGTAATAATCGGCACAAACAGCCCCCCCTGGAACGGGGATGACGGGTCAGGCCCCTTTCCCCCGCAATACGATACGCCCGATTACACGCTGGCGACCCTGTGGGCCATCAATGGCGACAGCACCCTGGTACCCGGTTTCCCCGTCATTACAGAAGGCATTGTCAAATCATCTCCGGCAGTAGGCGACATTGACGGTGACGGCGATTTGGAGATTGTCGTGGGCACAGGCGAGTTTCCCGGTTACGTCAACCCTCGCCAGGTATACGCCTGGCACGCAGACGGCACGCCGGTCAGCGGCTGGCCGCGCCCCACGGCCGATTTGATGCCCTCCTCGCCGGCCCTGGCCGATTTAGACGGCGACGGCGTTTTGGACGTGATCATTGGCTGCGGCACAGGCGCCCCTCCTTTTTGCAGCATGTTGTATGCCTGGGATGGCAATGGCAATAATCTTCCCGGTTTTCCCTTCGACACATCCTACAACCTGCCTTACCCGCCGGTCATAGCTGATATAGATGGGGACAATAATTTAGAAATAATTCTGACTTCACTGGCAACAGGCAATGTTATTGTGGTGCAGCACAACGGCAGCAACGATCCTATTGACACATCACGAGTTACTGGTGCCATCATTCTTTCTTCACCTTTAGTAGATGACCTGGACGGGGATGGGTCATTAGAAACTGTTATAGGTGGCGCAACCAGTACCAGTGGCGGGCAGGCGGCCGTTAATATTTTTGACGAGGTTGCTAGTACATCGCCGGATCCTCAAAATATCCCTTGGCCGGTTTTTCAACGTAATCCGGCGCATACAGCGTTGTGGCTGCCACCAAAATTGAATTTATTAAGTGATTTGTTTATTTTCCATCAACAGGGTTCTGGGAACACGGCAATTTTAGAGACAACCGTTACCAACATTGGCGGCGAAGAACTGAACTGGGCTATAAACACCGACAATACCGGAAATGTAGTCCAGTCTACCCCATCTTCCGGCACACTTCAGGCCAACAAATCCCAAAAAGTTACCCTTACAGTAGACGTCAGCCCATATGCCGCTTACCAATGGCATAATTTGGGGACTATTACCCTTACCGGTGTAGCCAACGGCCGGCATACGGGAAACAGCCCACAAATGATCTCGGTCAATCTTTACATTGGCGACATTTCCCACGTTTATTTACCTACCATCACGAGATAATGTTACCTTGATAGGGATTTAGAATCATCTATAATTCTGCTTTGTTTGAAATTTACATGCAGGAGAACCATGAAAAATATTTCCAGCGTTATCCAATCAATTTATCACGGACTTGTACCAGAGCATACCCGTCTGTCTTTATACCACAAAGCACCAAAATTTTTACGCCGGTATTGGGATAAACTCGGCCAAACACATACGTCATTTTTTGATGTGACTGAAGAAGACATTTATTATTGTTACCGGCTGTTTCTTAAACGGGAGCCTACAAAAGAAGAACATCAATACTGGATTGAACATACGATTCGCTATGGTTTTGACATAAATCGCTTGGTACATCATTTTTTGTATGGCGAAGAATTTATTAACCTGCAAAAAACGGAAAACCAGCCATACTGTGTTGATTTAGATTCCTTCAAACTGTTTGTTAGAAGGAACGATTATGCCACCGGTGTTTCCATTGCCCGGCATAAAGCATATGAGCCATTGGTAGCGCGCCAAATCAGGCAGCGATTGTCCCCCGGCGATACATTCATTGATATTGGCGCAAACGTTGGCTATCATGCTATGTTGGCCGCATCTATTGTAGGGAGCAAAGGACAGGTACTTGCATTTGAACCGCTGCCCGGTAATTGCGAATTGCTGGAATTAAGTATTGCCGAGAATAAATTTGATCAAGTTACGGTGTATCCTTATGCTGTTGGCGAAAAAGAAGACACGTTAACGTTGATGATAGAGGGCACATACAGCAATGCACACTTGCAAACGTCAGAAGAAGGCGCCATTTATCATACAGATGAACTCAAGGTGCGTGTAGTGGCTCTGGACGACTTTTTAACCGATCTCAATCGCATTGATATGGTGAAAATAGATATTGAAGGAGTGGAACCATTAGTCTGGCGCGGTATGGAAAAACTTCTGCGTACATTTCGTCCCCTTGTGCTGACCGAGTTTTTCCCAGACTATATTAAACGCGCTAGTCAGATTGAACCAATAGAATATCTGAAAATGATAGAAAACCAGGGCTATCATATGATTGTGTTGCTTGATCACTTGTTGGGCAATGACATCGCCTTCAGTAGTAAAGAGGAAATCCTGCAAATACACGCCAAATCAGGCACGACTCACCTTGATCTGCTGGCTGTGCCACGTTAACTTGATACTCCGGAACAACCACCCGCTCATACACAGCCCGCAGCCAGGCGGGATCAGCGTGCATACCACAGAATACAACGTCCGGTCTAATTTTTTTACCGTCACCAAAGGCCCCAGCGTTATCTACCGGAAACGGGATTTGAAGAGAATTGCCAAAAATGTGCGTAAACAAGGGTACAAAATGGCTCGGGATTTTACGGAAGGCAAGTTGCCCTATGACCAGATTGTGGACAAACCGCCTTACACTGGCGAAGTACACTTTAAATTACTTTTAGAAAATTACGTAGCGACGTCTTTTGGTTTGATCATAGAAGAGGTATAACTATTCAGGTGCAGACAATTACTCACCGCAAAGGGCGCAAAAAGTTAAAAAGGGGAAAGGGGCGCCAGGGTTGATTGAATGGTGGAAAAGACGCAAATTGAGGCAACTTTTGCCATGGAAAACACGGCCGTATCCCTCGACGATCTGGCCGGCAAAATAGCCGCTACGCTGGAAAAATATCCATTGTGCGGGCCGGCAAGCTGGCCGGAATTTGCCATCACGGCCAGCGACCTCGCCGCCACCACGCCTGATCCGGCCGGCCTCCACGCCGCGCTGGAACAGGCTGTCCGCGCTTACGACCAGATATGGGTCACGGCCGAAATGACCCCTTCCCGCTGGCCTTTTGTTACCCGCATCAAAAAAAGTTTCCACCAGCTCGTTATCTTTTACGCCAACCGCCTGGGTGAGCGGCAAATCAAATTCAACGACCGTATTTTGCGCGCCGTCAACCTGCTGGCGGCCGCGCACACCGCCAAAGATGCGGAAATCATCCGCCTCCGGCAGCGCCTGACCCAACTGGAAAACCGGCTTGACCAACAGGAACACCGCCAGCCATGAGCCGTATCCGCGCCATTCATCAGGCTTTGGGCAAGAGTACGCCCGGCTACTCCGTCTCCAACTACGCCCTGGCTCTGCAAGACGCCTTTCGCCAATGGGGTTTCCAATCCACCATCTACGCCAGCGAAGTTGCCCCCGAGCTGGGCCGGCGCGTCCAGCCATTACGCAAATTTCGCTCCCACCCCAATGATCTGCTCATTTTACATTACGTCATGGCCAATGATGTAACGACGTGGCTCAAACAATATCCGGAACAGCCGCTCATCCTGAGTTACCATAATGTAACCCCACCCCATTTTTTTACCGGCATTGGCGGCCAATATACGCAAGGAGCAGCCCAGGCTCAATCAGAATTGAAAGCCTTTCAGGCACAGACTCGGCTGGCGCTTACTTTTTCCCGCTTCAATGCCCAGGATTTGGAGGCTGTCGGTTACACAAACATAGAAATCATCCCCCTCCTGATGCCCACTACATTGCAAGAACAAACACCCGACCCCAACGTGATGTCCACTGTTCGCACACACCCCAACTTGTTATTTGTGGGGCGGCTTGCTCCCAACAAACGGTGTGAAGACGCAATTAAAATTTTGCACCAGTACCGCCAGATTGAACCGGCAGCACATTTGTATCTGGTGGGGCCGCGGCGGCACGCCCGCCCGTATTCTGACTGGCTGGTTGATTTTGTCCGGCAATACAAATTGCAAGACGCCGTAACCTTTGCCGGCTACGTCTCTGACACGGCACTGGCGGCTTACTACCGACGAGCAGACATTTTTATTATGATGAGCGAACACGAGGGATTTGGCATCCCACTGGTGGAGGCGATGCGCTTTGATCTGCCGGTAATTGCTTATGACAGCGCGGCCGTAAGCGAAACCATGGGCGGCACCGGCGTCCTCATCAAGCAAAAGCGGTACGACGTAATTGCCGCCCTCATCCACGAAATCAACACCAACCCTGACCTGCGCCGGAAAATTGTGGCGGCCCAGCGAGAACGTGTCCAGACGTTTGCCCCGGAGCGGGTGCTGTCCCAACTGCACGCTGCCATTGCCGAACTGTTATGATCGCCCGGCTGATGCCTTACGACGTTTACGAGCGGCACAAGGTCGTCAGTTCCCTGCTGCAATCCGCTCTGCCGCCGCAAGATGAAGCCCCTTTTATCCTGGACGTTGGCGGGCGTATTGATTTGCTGGAACAATTCCTGCCCTACCGCGTCCTTTCCGTGAACCTGGACGGCACGGGTGCGGTGTACGCCAGCGGCGCGGCCCTGCCTTTTGCGGCCGATTCGTTTACGGCCGTTGTCAACATAGACACCCTGGAACATTTGCCGCCCGACATCCGCCTCCCTTTTGTTCGAGAATGTCTGCGCGTGGCCCAACAATACGTCGTCATTGCGGCTCCCTACGGCAGCCCGGAACACATCCAACACGAAAAAGAACTACACAAGCTGTACCAGCAGGTATATGGTCGTCCTCACCAATACCTGAGCGAACATATCCGGTACGGACTGCCGGCCCCCGCTTGGTTAGACGAGATGGAAACGGCCGTCGCCCCAGCCAGCGTGCAACGTTACTATGCCGGTGATTTTCTCTGGCAAGGCAACACATTCGCCCGCGCCATCAAAGCATCCCAGCAGTCCTTCTTGCGATCCAAATGGACCAATTTTCTCAACCGGCTTACTTCCCTTGCCTTGTTTCACCCCATCCGGTTGGCCCAAACGCCTGCTGACACGACCAACCGCTTCTATTTGCTCATCAAAAAGCCGCGCCACCAAAATTAACACGCCTGTTTTGCCAGCCATTCATAAAAAATCATCTTCAGCTTGAATCAGGTAACCGCTTGCCCTCCACATACGTGCCAGAGACACATATCAGGCCGCTCAATAGGGTGGGCCACCAGTTTCGCAAGCGGATAAAGCGAGAACCAATCCCCAGCCGTAAATCCGGCCGAAAACCGGCAATCTGATACAGTATTTCTACCTGGCGGAAGGTGAAATAATGGAGATGGCCGCCATCCAGCATCGGCGTCTCTGCCGGATTGGGCAGAAAACCTTCGTTAGGCATCCAGGGAATGGCTGTGTTGGGAGCGCGGCCGCGCAGCAGGCTGATCCGCTGCGGCAAAAAAGCTACGTTGGGCGTTACCGTAATCAACTGCGTGCCGGGATGAGACAGCCGGGCCAAAATGCGCATGGCGGCAATCACGTCCACGACGTGCTCAATCACGTCAGCCCACACGATGCAGTCAAAGGGAGCTACGGCCGTATCCGGCAAATTTTCCAGCGGCTCGCTCAAAATACGCACGTTGTCCAGAGGGGCCAGCGCCAGCCGCGTGCGCGCCGCCCGCACCGAAGACAATTCCGTACCCACCACCTCGTCAAAATGAGGGGCCAGCGCCGCCAGCACTTCCCCCTGCCCACAGCCAATCTCCAGCAGACGGCCGCCGGGCCGGGCCAGATAGACCAGCGCCTGTTTACGGTCGGCCGGCCAGCCATCTACCCGTACCGGTTCCACACGCAACACCTTCTTTTCAGCTTCACTTAATCCGTCAATCGCTTCTTTTTCATAAAGTGTATTGTATTTTGCCCGTAATCTGTCCTGCTCTGATATTTCCGTCATACAATTCCTCTTCCATGTCAATGGATCAATGGTGGCTTTGGTCAACAACCTGTTGGTAAACCGCCCGCAACCTGTCCGCCACAATTTCCCAGGTGTAATGAGCCAACACTTTTTGCCGCCCGACAGCGCCCATAGCCGCCCGCTTGTCAGCGCCGGCTAAAAGCGTCAGCATGGCTTTCGCCAGACTGTCCGCATTGCCGTATTCAAACAGCAACCCATCCCGCCCCGCCGCAATCAGCGAAGCCACCG
>JALUPA010000745.1 GCA_027054335.1 Ardenticatenaceae bacterium | reverse complement strand
GTTATCCATATGTGCCGGACGACGGCCGTGAAGACCCATCTGATTCCTGGCGCGTGTTGCGCGGCGGTTCGTGGCTCAACAATGCCTACTTCGCCCGCGCGGCCTACCGCTACCTCGCCCATCCAACTGAACGGGACCACGACTTCGGTTTTCGGGTGGTGGCGGCGCGTCGTTCCCCATCTTGTCTTGATCGCTGATCGCTGTCCGGGCGGGCAAGCGGTAGCGCGCCCCGCCCGTCGCGCACAGCGCGCTCGTGTTGCGTATTGCGTATTGCGTGTTGCGTATACCTGTCATTCCGAGCGCAGCGAGGAATCTTTCGCGCGCAGGCAGAAGATTCCTCACCCCTCCGGGGGTTCGGAATGACAAGGTCTCGCCTGGAAATTGAACCGCAAAGCACGCAAAGAGCGCAAAGATAAAAAATTTTTTTGGTTCCCTTAGCGTTCTTTGCGCCCTTTGCGGTTAGTAATTTGGTCATTTCCCCCGTTCTTCGGGGTAATTCGTGAAATTCGTGCCAGATTTTTTCCTGTTTGCCTGCTCTTGTGGTATATTTGTGAAGATTAGATCAAGCTGAGAAAGGGTTGGAAAACTTATGGATTTTCAAATTCCCGCCATCAATCTCGTCATCATCGCCCCGGTCATTATTGTGTTGGGCGGCGCGATTCTGGCAATGATTGTGGACCTTTTTGTAGATAAAGAGAAGAAAAGCTGGGCGGCCTGGGTAACCATCATTACTTTGCTGGCCGCTCTGGCGCAAACGGCCGGTATGTGGGGTTTTAACGGCGGAACCTTCACGCCCGACGGGGGCGCGCCCATGATTGTGGTGGATAATTACGCCACCTTCCTCAACATCACCCTCATTCTAACCGGCATCCTGGCCGTTCTGATTTCCGTTGGTTTTTTGCGGCGCAACGAGCTGGACAAGCCGGAATATTACATGCTGCTGCTGTTCTCTTTGGGCGGGATGATGCTCATGGGGATGGCGAATGATTTGATTTTGGTTTTCCTGGCGCTGGAACTGCTGTCTATCCCGCTCTACATCCTTTCCGGCTTTGCCTGGCCCCGGCCGGAGTCGGAAGAAGCGGCGATGAAGTACTTCATTCTGGGGGCGTTTTCTTCAGCTATTTTTGTCTTTGGCATTGCTTTGGCGTATGGCGCGACGGGAACGACGTCGCTGCCCGGTATTTTTACGGCGATTGAGGTAAATGAGGTATTGGGGTTAACGGCCGTAGCCTTCCTCCTCGTCGGATTTGCTTTCAAGGTAGCGGCCGTGCCCTTCCACATGTGGACGCCGGACGTGTACGAAGGCGCGCCTGTGACGGTGACAGCTTTCATGTCCGTCGGGGCCAAAGTAGCCGGCTTTGCCGCCATGATTCGCGTCTTCGTCACCGCCCTGGGCAACCTGTCTGGCGTGTGGCTGGGCGCTGTGGTGATTCTGGCCGCTTTAACCTTGATCGTGGGGAATGTGCTGGCAGTTGTGCAGAGCAATATCAAGCGGATGCTGGCCTATTCCAGCATTGCCCACGCCGGTTTTATTTTGATTGCCGTAGCCGCCAGCTACAACAATCCCAACGGCGTCAGCGCCGCTTTGTTCTATATGTTCGCCTACCTGTTCACCAACCTGGGCGCATTTGCCGTCGTCATTGCCGTGGAACACAAGCAGGGCGAAGGCGTCATGCTGGACGATTACAAAGGGTTGGCAGCGCGCCATCCCTGGCTGGCGTTAGCCATGGCTTTTATGATGTTGTCGCTGGCCGGCGTGCCCCCGACGGGCGGATTTTCGGCCAAGTTTTACGTTTTCCGCGCCGCGCTGGAGTCGCAATTGGGTTGGCTGGCCGTGCTCGGCGTGGTAATGAGCGTGGTTTCCGCCTTTTACTACTTGCGCGTGGTTTACCTGATGTACATGTATGAAGGGGAAAGCCAGGTTGTGGCCAGGCGGGCCTTGAAGCTGGGTCTGGCCGTCGCCGTCATCGCCACTTTTGTTTTAGGTCTTTTCCCCGGCGCCTGGTTTGATTTAGCCAGTCAGGCGACGTTAACTACTTTTCAGACGCTTGCGGGCGGGTAGCCGGTTTTCGGTAAGCGGTAAGCGGTTAACAGAGGCCTCTCGTGTGAGAGGCTTTTTTGTTGTATGGGGTGGTTTGGCGAGAACAGATGTGCTTGTGTTTTTGATCGCGTCGGGGTATTATCTTTATGGAGTTGGACGGCCGTATCCGGCAGATGGAAACAATCTTGGGAACAGGAGCGAAATGTCTCAAATTACCGATTTTACAAACACAATTATTTGCGGCGACGCCAGAGACAGGCTAAAAGAATTACCGGCCAAATCCGTTCATTGCGTGATCACCAGCCCGCCATATTTCAAGCAAAGAAATTACACCGTAGAAAATCAAATCGGCGCGGAAAAAGAACCGGCAAAATATATTGATAATTTGCTGGCAATTTTTGCCGAATGCCACCGTGTCTTGACGGATGACGGCACGTTTTGGTTAAATTTGGGAGACAAATATCTTGACGGAGAATTGTTGGGGATGCCCTGGCGGGTGGCGCTGGCGCTAAAAGAACAAGGTTGGCGGCTGCGCTCCGACATTATCTGGCACAAACCAAATGCTATGCCCTCGTCTGTCAAGAATCGCCCGACTACGGATCACGAATATCTTTTTCTGTTTGCCAAAAGCAAGCGTTATTATTATGATGTGGACGCTATTCGGGAGCCGCACATAACGTTTACAGAGAAAAGCAGGATGAAAGGGGGACGCAAACATTTTGGCCGGGTCAACGGCACGCCTGAAAACGGGAAATATGGCGGCAATCCTAATTTGCACGACGGCCGTTGGGATCAGGCATTTCATCCCAAGGGCCGGAACCGCCGCACAGTCTGGAGCATTCCCCTGTCCAAATTCCGCGAGGCGCACTTTGCCGTATTTCCGGAAAAATTGGTGGAATTGTGCATCAAGGCCGGCTGCCCGCCGCAGGGCATTGTTCTTGATCCTTTTATGGGCAGCGGCACGGTAGCTGTGGCAGCGCAAAAGTTGGGGCGGCAATATATTGGCATTGATTGCAATGCCCAATATTGCGATATGGCCCGAAACAGGTTAACACAGCTTCCTCTATTGGTATAGCGTCAGGCTAATTCTTGCAGTACGGGGAGAAGCTCGCGCAATTTTTGCTGTAAAATCGGCTCGATTTTGGTTATTTGATTGGGGTTTGCTTGAATGTAAATGTAAAGTTCCGAGCGTAAATCGTCCAGATTTCCGCCCCATGATTCAGCAATGACCACAGGAATACAGATGTAACCTTTTTCTACGGCCGTATAAATCGACTGGTAAATATCGCGCGTAAAAAGCAGCGCGTGCCCGCCGCCCATCGTCTCGCGGGTTTTTATCGGAAAAAGAGCCGCGCCAGACGCTCCCTCCACTTGAACGTCGTAAGTTTCATCGCTAATCCTTACTTCTCCCTTGCTTACCGTTAGAGGCAAATTGTTTTCCTCAATGATTTGGCGCAAATTGCGTCTGACCAATTCTTCAAACAGCGTCCCTTTCAAAGCCCGACGGCTACCTTCCAGCCGGGTAAGCATAATTTCGGAGATGGCCGCCCATTCCCAACTGGCCGGTTCCGGAAATAACGGCTCGACAAACTTGCGGATTTCATTCAACAAATATGTCTTTTTCTCGATGCTATTGCTTCCCGGCACATTTTTGAGGAGCGGTTGCAGCCGCTGTGTAGCCGCATCTCGGAGCAGCCACGCCAAAAAATACCACTTGGCTTTTGAATTTGTGTAAGGGCGGAGCAGCCCGTCATAAAGTTTGATGTCCGATTTTCGGTGTAGATATTGGGTGATAACTGCTTGCGCTTTCTCGTCCGAAGGTTCCTGAATAAACTCCAGGATAGTAGCGTGTCCGTAACCTCGCAGAAAGCTGACGAAATCGTCGTAAAACGCTTTGTTTTCCTGGACGATGGCCACTAATTCTTTCAGGCGCAGATTATGGAGAACAAAATCCATGAGTTTACTCGTTTTGATCAGCTAGATAGCTGTCCAGCGGGTCTTCGTCTTCCGGGTCTACGTAGGTTTTGCGGGTTTTACCGCCATGTTTGGGGTCTTCTACCAGGCCCATTTCGTAGAGATGTTCCATGATGCGGGCGGCGCGAGGGAAGCCGATGCGCAGGCGGCGCTGCAAGAGGGAGGTGGAGACGGTATCGTATTTTTGGATGAGGTCAATCGCCTGTTCCAGCAGGGTGTCTGTCTCGTCCAGGAGGGCGTATTTGGCAATGAGGCTTTCCCAGGGGGCGGGCATGGGTGCAAAGTCGGCCGGCATGACGTTTTGCCAGTGGCTGACGAGCCGGTCAATCTCGTGATCGTTAACGAAAACGCCCTGGACGCGGACGGGAGCAGGCGCGTCGGGGGCCAAAAAGAGCATGTCCCCTTTGCCCAGCAGTTGGTCCGCCCCGGTACTGTCCAGAATGACGCGGGAATCGGTGCTGGAGGCGACGGCGAAGGAGATGCGGGCGGGGAAGTTGGCTTTGATCAGGCCGGTGATCACGTCGGTGGACGGCCGTTGCGTAGCCACCACCAGATGAATCCCTGTCGCCCGCGCCATTTGCGCCAGACGGCACAATGTGCGTTCCACGTCGCCGGGATAAGTGTGCATTAAGTCCGCCAGTTCGTCAATGAAGACGGCAATGTAAGGCAGCTTTTTCCGGTCGGGTATCCCGGCTGCCTTGCGATTGTAGCCGTTCAGGTTGCGGGCGTTCAGTTGGGCGAAAAGTTCGTAACGCCGATCCATTTCTGCTGTGAGCCAGCGCAAAACACCTACGGCCCGATCCGCTTCCACTTCCACGTTGCCGATGAGGTGGGGCAGGCCGTTGAAGCGGATAAATTCCACTTTTTTGGGGTCAACCATGACCAGATGCAGCTCGTCAGGGGAGTTGTTGAAGACGAGACAGGTGATCATGGCCCCGATGGAGACGGATTTGCCGGAGCCGGTGGTGCCCGCGATGAGCAGGTGGGGCATTTTAGCCAGGTCAATAGCCACAGGTTCGCCGGAAACGTCGCGCCCCAGGGCCACGGCCGTCGGCGTATTCAGCTTGTAAAACGGTTCCGACTCGATAATCTGGCGCAGGCGGACGATGCTGGTTTCCTCGTTGGGCACTTCGATGCCTACCACACCTTTGCCGGGGACTGGGGCCTGGATGCGCAGCCGTTTGGCGGCCAGGGCCAGAGCCAAATCCTTGCGCAGGGAAGCAATCTGGCCAACGCGGATTTTGTGCCGCTTGATTTTTCCGTCTGGGCCGGGTTTTTCAATGTAGCCCGGCTCGACGCCGAACTGGGTGACGGCCGGGCCGCGCTGAATCTGGGTGACTTTGCCGGTCAGCCCGAAGTGGGTCAGGGTTTCCTCGATGATGAGGGCTTTAGCGTCAATGTCGGCGGGGGAGAGAGCAACGGCCGTACCTGTTTCCAGGAGGGTGATGGGCGGCAGACGGGGATCGCGGCCGCGGATGGGTGGGGCGGCGTGGACGGCCGTTTCCTCAATTACGTTCAATTCATTGGCAATGACGGGCGGGGAGGATACGGCCGTGGGCGGCGCTGTTTGTTCCTCCGGGGCAATCTGCTCGGCCCACTGCTGTAATTTTTGCGAGAGGCGGTTCAGCCAGGCCAGCAGATCGTCATAGCCAAAGCCGACCAGCAGACTGATGCTGTAGGCCAGCAGCGCCAGATAAAAGAGACCGGTCAAAAGGGGGCCAAAAAAATCGAGCAGGGGGACGGAGAGCGCCCAACCGACCAATCCGCCGCCCTGGCCCAGATGGGCTTCCGGCAGTGTGGTCCCGCTGATGATGAAGCTGAGAGGCAGGAGGGTGAGCAAGAGCAGCTCAAAACCGATCACCTGGGCCAGGCGCGGGTGGTAAGGATGATCCACTTTGCGTAAGGTCAGGTAGAGGCCGCCCGCGGCAATGGAGAGCAGCAGCAGGTACGCGCCCCAGCCGAACAGTTCGCGGAAGATACAGATGAAAACGCCGGGGCAGGCGTTGGCCGGTAAACTGAGCAAGGCCATGAAGATGAGCATGGCGCTGAGGAAGATGCCGCCTCCCAGGATTTCCACACGCCAGGGGGTCAGACTGTTGATTAGGCGTTCGTCCCAGGTAGGAGGCAATTCGGGGGGACTGTTTTTCTTACGACGGCCGTTGGATGATTTGGAACGCGCCATAAATTTGATATGTAGGGCGATTTGCCAAATCGCCCTACAATATGATGATCAATCTTCCTGATTCACGCGGCGCAGACTGAGCGCCAGCCGTTTGGCGTCACCGTCCACATAAAGAACGCGCGTAACAACTCTGTCACCTTTACGCACTACGTCGCGCGGGTGTAAAAAGCTGCCCTCGGCCAATTCCGAGATATGGATCAGCCCTTCCAGTTCGTCTTCAATTTGTACAAATGCGCCAAAGCTAACGACGTTACTAACGACGCCTTCGATGAGTTGACCCGGTTTGTACTGCTGGTTGACGGTTTGCCAGGGGTTTTGTTTGAGACGCTTCAGGCTGAGGGCGATGCGTTCGTCCCGATGGTTGACGTTCAACACTTTGACGGTGACGGGCTGACCCGGCTTGACGATGGCGCTGGGGTGCGTTACCCGGCTCCAGGAGAGTTCGGAGATGTGGATCAAGCCTTCGACGCCGCCCAGGTCTACAAACGCGCCAAAGTTGGTCAGGTTGGTGATGGCGCCCTCTAAAACTTGACCTGGTTCGATACGGTTGAAGAGGTTGGTGCGCTGGCTGGCTTCAATGAGAGCCGCCCGCTCAGAAAAAATCAACCTGTTTTGGGCCGGATCAATTTCGATGATTTTAAGGGTGATCTGCTGATTGTGCCATTGACGCAAGGCTTTCATCCGTTCTGATTCCAGGTGAAATTGGGGAAAATCAACCAGTTGGGAGGCGGGGACAAAGCCTTGCAGGCCATGCCACATGACGAGTAGACCCCCTTTGTTGTAACCGGTGATGGTAAGTTGCACGCTTTCATCGGCCTGGTGCAGGGCCAGGGCGGTGTGCCAGGGATTGGGTGTGGTTACGTCGGCTGGGGGTTGACGGCCGTTTGCCGGCGGCGGTTCCGGGGTGGCCCAAGTTTCTTCCGGTTTGATGAGCGGCGGGGATTCAACGGCCGTGGCGATGGTGTCTTCCTGTGCAAATAAAGCCGTCCAAAAGGTATCATCCTTCTGCGCAGAACCGGATGGGGGGGATTGGTCTGAGATCATTTCCTCTACTCTCACTTCGCCAGGGCATGATTGTTGTTATGTAAAATGTATTGATTATTCTTGAGTACATCAATGGCTAAACTTACTGCTCCAATTATAGGCTGTGACTATCCTCTGTCAAACGATTGATGATTGACGAATTACGATTGACGATTTACGATTGGTAGAGTGGTAAAGTAGGTTAACCCGCATAATTTGTGGCCCAATAAATTAGGAGATGGTATGGGTTAGGAGATGGTATGGGTGAGACACATTATTATCGGTACCAACAGTTGCTTCAGGTTGAACGAGATGCACTTTGCTCATACTTAGCGCTTCCGAATCGATCACCAGAAGCATGGTGGAAAGGAAAGATTCTAGCTGAGCAAGTACGCAATGAGTTGCAAACCGGGATGGATAAATCATTGGAAAAAGTCATGGCCTCGCTACGAGGACGTGCATGGTCATGATTGATTTTGAACCAAGCCAAAACGGTAAATTGACAAGGGGTATTTCATTTCATTAAAAACGCCTTCTTCTTGCGGCGATTAAAAATTGCAGCTACGATTGCAAAGATCATCATAGCGGTTTGGATTCCAGTCGGTAAAGGCCAACATTACAACTGTTGGTGTAGTTTTCTACTGTCGCCGTAGAAAATTTGTTAGACATAGAACCTAGTTGAAATTGGCAGAAAAAATTTGACCATGAAAGTAAAATCGACAGCGAATATTGAAAGGATCGGTATTTCATTCGTGCAACTTGCGTTTGAACAGATAGGATATATATTTCGAGAGCAACCTATCAGTGATTACGGAATTGATGCTCATGTTGAAATTGTCAGAGATGGTAAGGCAACCGGACAACTGCTAGCTGTACAAATTAAATCTGGAAAAAGTTGGTTTGATGAGAAGAGTGAAAATGGAGTCATTTTTAGAGAAGATATGGCTCATCTCGAATATTGGCTAAACCATTCTCTTTCTGTAATTGTTATTCTGTATGATCCAGACGCCGAAACTGCTTGTTGGCAAGTTATCAACAAGGATAATGTGACAGTAACAGGGAAGGGTTGGAAAATCGAAATACCATTATGCCAGACTATTGAAGAAACATTTAAGGAAGCTTTCGAAGAACTTGCAGGGCGACCTATCATTACAACAGGCAAATATACGATCCTTTCACTGCAGGACGCCAGTCATGGAACTGCGAAAAGGTATTCGGCGAATATTCTTGTGTCTGAATCATCTACTGCTACTGAAATTTATCAAATCATCCGAGAAGTAACAGATGACCTCAAGCATCGTGAGTATTATAGAAACGATTTGGTAAGGCAGCGATGGAAAGGCACGCCAGCACAAGTTGTATTTCTTTTCATCTACAGGATGCTTGACGATTTTAGGACTACTAGTTGGATATGTAGAAGCCTATGGATCGACAAAAATCTACCTTCGCAATTTGCTCCTTTTAGACATGGTGGGGAAGATATTGGAGATAATATCATAGTCGATTGGTCACAACACTATGAGCTGATGCAACGAATCAGGGGGCAATTTAGCCTTAAAAAAGAGGACTACCTTGCTGAATTAGGAGCTATACTCAAGCCAGTTGCTATCAATGTAGAAAGGGCAACTAATCTCACACATGACTACAACTCTGGTATATTAAATGGCAAGGTGTATATTCAAGAAATGATGAAATTGGAACCTATAGTAACAGAGTTGTACATGCGTGCTGGAGATATTGGTCTTGCACCGCTTGAGTGCAAAGATTTAAGTGAACGCTTTCAAAGTTTGATGGGATATGCACATAACATAGTTCTACCTTTTTCAGATAATGGGCTAAAAACATGGGAGGGAAAAAATAGAAAATATCTCGTTAACAGAGCCATTGAGGATTATCAAAAACTCGACTGTTGTGTTTTTTGTTCTTGACATTTTGACCAGTGTGTGTATTTGTGATTTGGAGCGTATTTTTGCCTAAAATCACCTTCAAAAGGGCAATTTTCAGTATTATCAGGACATTTTCGCAACGTTTTTACACCATTGAAACATCAAATTCGCACAATGCACACTCGGTCTAATTTGTCAAATCTAAATTCACAACACCCGAGTCAAAAAGATAGTACTCGTTTAGAATTTGAATTGGAGAAGGTGCGATGAGAAAACGGCTAACAATACTTTTGTGCGCAAACCTGCGAGCTTGGGGATCGTTTGCCCATTTGGGTTGTGGTAAACACAGGTATCCTGTCCGCATAGGTTTTGGTTATTGCTCGCATAAATCAGATATACCGATATGTTTGAAATTGATTTACAGGAAACGGCCATAATCCCTCTCCTCCACACCCAATGGCTCGGCAAAAATTATATTTACCTGCCAGAAATCGGTTCCACCAACGAGTATCTCAAAGAGCGTGCCGTTCAGGGGAATATACCCACCGGAACGGTGGTGGCGACTGATTTTCAAACCCAGGGTAAAGGGCGTTTGCAGCGGCGTTGGGAAGCGCCGCCCGGTACGTCACTGCTGCTGTCGCTGTTATTCCGGCCGGCCTGGCTGGCAGAACAGACGAATTGGCTGACGATGATTGCCAGTGTGGCCATGGCGGAGGCAGTGGAGGGGGAAACGGCCGTACCCGTCCGCCTCAAATGGCCCAATGACCTGGTTATAAAGGTAGAGAACGTGGGGCATAAAGTGGGCGGGCTGCTGCTGGAAGGGGATGTGGGGGCAGACGGCCGTATCCGCAGCGTCGTGTTGGGTATTGGCCTGAACGTCAACATTCCGGCGGAACAGTTGCCCGCTGGCGTGACGCCGCCCACCAGTTTGCTGGCCGTTTTGGGGCGACCTGTTTCCCGGCAGGCGTTGCTGGTGGACTTTTTGCAGCGAGTGGAAGTGGGAATGGCTACGGCCGCAGCCGGTCAATCGCCGCAGGCAGCCTGGCAAAAACGACTTATCACCCTGGGCCAGAACGTGCAAGTCACCCATACCGGTACAAAACAAGCCATTTCCGGCGTGGCTGAGGGGACTAATGCCCTTGGTCATTTGCTGGTTCGGGACGGGGCGGGGCGGCTGCATACCATCACCGCCGGAGACGTAACATTGCGCATGAAGACGTGATGCGTGATACGTGAAAACGTAAAGCATTTTCACGCTTTCACGTCTTCACGTAAATTTTGACTTTTTGAGGGAAAGCGTGTAGCCTATTTACTAATGTAGGAGGCATATTATGTCTGATTTTAATTTAGATGATGATATTTTTGGTACAGAAGATAATCTGGATTTTACGCAGGACAACACTGCTTTTGATGATGATCTGACAACGCTCTCCACAACTGACGATTCTGCCTTTGATGATGATCCATTTGACCAACTACGGGACAAAACAGTCAGAGGCGAGACCTTGGACAACAATCTGGCCGCGGAAGAAGATGTTATTATCGAGGAACCGAAATCCTCTTCAGGCGGCGGATTTTCATTAGATCAATTCAGCCCAGGGCAGCGCTTGGTATTGGCTATCTTGGTTATCCTCAATATCATTGTCATCGGCTTCGGCCTTCTGGTTGTATTAAATATTATCTAATACGTTGATTTTTCACCGCAAAGGGCGCGAAGATCGCAAAGAAAAGAAAAACTTTGCGATCTTCGCGCCTTTTGTGGTTCATTTTAATTGATTTGGAGATGAAAATGGAAACCAATATTCGTGATATTTATGCTGATATTGATCGTATCCTCATCAGTGAAGAGGAATTGCAAACCCGCGTCCGGGAGCTGGCGGCCCAAATTGAGGCGGATTATGCAGATGAAGAGGATTTGTTGTTGATTTGTGTCTTGAAAGGCGGCTTTGTCGTTCTTTCTGATTTGAGCCGCGCCTTGAAACGGCCGCACGCACTGGATTTTATGGGTGTGTCCAGTTACGGGGCCAGTACCGCCAGCAGCGGTGCGGTGCAGATTCTTCTGGACTTGCGTGAGCCGATTGAGGGGCGCAACGTGTTGATCGTGGAAGATATTATTGACAGCGGTCACACGCTCAACTATTTGCGGCACAATCTGCTGGCGCGAAATCCGGCTTCTTTGCGTATCTGTACACTGCTCAATAAGCCTTCCCGCCGGGAAGCGGATGTGTACGTGGAGTACATTGGTTTTGACATCCCGGATGAATTTGTGGTGGGATATGGCCTGGATTTTGCTGAGATTTACCGGAACTTCCCCTTTATTGCCGTGTTGAAACCGGAAGTGTTTGCTCATTTAACGTGATACGTGATGCGTGATGCGTAAAAACGTGTCACGCATCACGTGTCACGCATCACGCGATGACGGCTCTTTCTGCATATGTAGGCCGCTGGGTGGCGCTGGCGGGGGATGAGGTGGCCGGTGTGGGGTTTACCGGCCTGGAAGCCTTGCACATGGCCCGGCAAAATCGTTACAAAGCACGCTTGACGGTGCAGTATGTGGATGATCCGGGCGGTGAACGCCTGGCCTTGTCGCCGCTGCTAAACCGGTTACGGCCGTTGCTGGCGCAGTCCAGCCAGCCTGTCTATCTGGTGGGTGGGGCGGTGCGGGATGCCCTGCTGGGGCGATACACCAATGACCTGGATTTTGTCCTGCCGCAGGGGGCCATCAAACTGGCTTTTCAGATTGGGAATGCCCTGGGTGAACCGGCTTACGTGCTGGATCGGGAGCGGGATACGGGGCGGGTGGTACTGCCCGGCCAGGAGACGTACCTGGATTTTGCCCGGTTTCGCGGCCCGGATTTGCTGGCAGATTTGCGGGAGCGGGATTTCAGTATCAATGCGCTGGCGCTGCCGGCCACGGCCGTCAGCCGCGCCGCCGTTATTGACCCCTGCGGCGGCCAACGGGATTTGCAGGACGGCCGTATCCGTCTGGTTAACGACCACGCTTTGCAGGATGATCCGGTGCGGGCGCTGCGAGCCGTGCGGTTGGCGACCAGTCTCCATTTTGCTTTGGCGGCGGATACGGAAATGGCCGTACAGCAGGCGGCGGGTCTGCTTGCCACTGTTTCCGTGGAGCGCATCCGGGATGAGTTGATCAAGATGCTGGCTACGGCCGCGCCCGATCAGGCCGTCCGGCAAATGGCAACGCTGGGGCTGCTGCCCGTCGTCCTGCCGGAGATTGCCGCTTTGGCTGACGTGGCTCAATCGCAGCCGCACCATGAACCGGTGTTAGCCCACACAATTTCTGTTTTGCGCTGGCTGGTTTTGGTCGAGGCTTGTCTGGGGGAGGAACGGCCCTCTGGGCCGGAACTGGCGGCGGCGCAAAAAATGCTGGCGCCTTTTGCGGAAGCGCTGCGGGCACATCTGGCGCGGGCAGTAGATGGGGGGCTGGACGGCCGTGTCTTGCTGCGCTGGGGAGCGTTGTTCCATGACGTGGGTAAAAAGGAAACACAGACGGTAGAGGCAGACGGCCGTGTCCGTTTTCTGGGGCACGACAAGGCGGGGGAACAAATTGCCGCTGCCCGGCTGCGGCGGCTGCATCTGAGCAGTAAAGCGGCTAAATTTGTAGGGCGGATTGTGTACGGCCATATGCGTCCTCTGCTGCTGGCGAATACCAAGCGGCGCGTTTCCCGCCGGGCTGTCTTTCGTTTTTACCGGGATACAGGCGCGGCAGGGCTGGACATATGTTTGTTGGCTCTGGCGGATCATCTGGCAATGTACGATGGGGTGGGGGATGAGGCAGCGTGGGAGAGGCTGTTGGGGGTTACGGCCGTGCTGCTGCGCAACTATTTTGAGGAACATGATAAAACTGTCGCGCCGGTGGCTTTGGTGGACGGCCGTATCCTCCTCAAAGAACTTAACCTGCGGCCCGGCCCCGAAGTTGGTCGTCTGCTGCGCCTTATCCAGGAGGCGCAAGCGGCTGGCGACGTCACCACCGCCGCCGAAGCCATAGCCCTCGCCCGCCAATCCCGGCAGAAGTAAGCCAAACCCCATGCCGCACTGCGTAAAACCTTGTATAATGTCTGGAAATTCCTGTAATAAAGTAACTGGGTAATAAGTAATTGGGAATTACCCGGTTACATAGTTACTTAATTACCCAATTACCAATTACCAAGCAAAAAGGAGGTAATAATGGCCCAAAATACGTTGACTATTACTGATAACCGCACAGGTGAAACCTATGAAGTCCCTGTAGAATATGACACCATTCGCGCCATGGATTTGCGCCAGATCAAAGTCCAGCAAGATGACTTTGGCATGATGAGCTACGATCCGGCGTTCAAAAATACCGTGTCTACTAAAAGCACCATCACTTATATTGATGGCGCCAAAGGTATTTTGCGTTATCGTGGCTATCCCATTGAGCAGTTAGCGGAACAATCTAATTATCTGGAAGTAGCCTATCTCATTCTCAATGGCGAGCTGCCTACTCAGGAACAGTATGATGAGTGGGAATACGTAATTTTACATCACACCTTTGTCCACGAAAGTACAAAACAGTTGATGCAGGCTTTCCGTCACGATGCCCATCCCATGGGCATGTTTATTTCTACGATAGCGGCTATGTCCACATTTTATCCGGAGTCCCGCGACGTTTTAGACCCGGACACCCGTTTGAAGCAGATCATTCGGCTGGTGGCTAAAGTGCCCACTGTGGCGGCTTTCTCTTACCGGCACAGTCGCGGGCTGCCTTACGTTTACCCGGACAATGATCTCAGCTATACGGGTAATTTCCTCAATATGCTGGACAATATGCGGCAGGGGAAATATGAGCCAGACCCGGTGCTGGAGCGGGCGCTGGACGTGTTGTTCATTCTCCACGCCGACCATGAGCAAAATTGCGGCACAGCGACGATGCGGGTGATTGGTTCCAGCCATTCTGACCCGTATTCGGCGATGGCCGGGGCGGCGGCAGCATTGTACGGGCCGCTGCACGGCGGTGCGAATGAAGCGGTGCTGCGGATGCTGCTGGAAATTGGGGACGTGAAGAATGTGCCGGAATTTATGAAAGGTGTTAAGAATCGGGAACGCTTGTTGATGGGCTTTGGTCATCGCGTTTACAAGAATTATGATCCACGGGCGAAGATTATCAAGAAGATAGCGGATGAGGTGTTTGAGGTGACAGGGCGCAGCCCGCTGCTGGATATTGCTTTGGAATTGGAACGGATTGCCCTGGAAGATGATTTCTTTGTCTCCCGCAACCTGTACCCCAATGTGGATTTTTATTCGGGCATTATTTACCAGGCAATGCGCTTCCCCATCGCCATGTTCCCGGTGTTGTTTGCCATTCCCCGGACGATTGGCTGGTTGTCGCAGTGGGTGGAAATGCTGAACGATCCGGAACAGAAAATTGCCCGCCCCCGCCAGATTTATCTGGGATATGATGAGCGGGATTATGTACCGATGAGTGAGCGGTAGTAGCGTTTTTTTGACACGAATTACACGAATTTTCACTAATTTTCGTGAAAATTTGTGTGATTCGTGTCTACTACAAGGGTTCGCGGCCAGAAAAACCGGCGTTTAGTTCGTGGTAATGTTGCACTTCGGGTTCGTCGTATTTCCAGCAGAGGTAGACGATACGGCCGTCTCGTTCCGAGAGAAAATCAATCAACCCCCCATTCAAATCCTTCAAAATGCAGCCGTGAGAAAGTATCTCGTCAATCAATGTCTGGATGGCGGCAAAATCCTGTGTCATGTCAGATATTTCTTCCCCGCCGATATTGGCAAAATATTCGTCCAGTCGGCCGCCTAAATTTTGGGCAGTCATGGACACGAGGGCGCGTCTTTCCATTAGTTTAGCCAGTAAAGGTTTGAGGGTAGGCAGTAAAGCGTTGGCTTCCGCCACGGTAAAATATCTGGGTTCGGGCATAAAAAAGATTGGGGATTAGAGATTGGAGACCATCTCCAATCTCTAATCCCCAATCTCCAAGCGCAAAAAGTTTTGTTTTTAACCGCAGGAAGGGCAGGCTGCGCCGGCCGCGGCCCCGGCGCTGTCGGCTGTTTTGAAAGAACTGCCGCAGCCACAGGAAGAGACGGCGTTGGGATTGTCAATCTTGAAGCCGCCGCCCATGATGCTGTCTTCGTAATCAATGTTGGCCCCGGTCAGGTACATCATGCTGGTGGGGTCTACAAAAACTTTGACGCCCTGGGTTTCGATGACGTGATCGTAGGGGCGGGGTTCCGCTTCCAGGGCCATGCCGTACTGCATTCCGGAGCAGCCACCACCGGAAACGAAGACGCGCAGACCGTGATCCGGCACATTTTTTTGTTCCAGCAGGGATTGGATCATCTGTACGGCCGTGTCCGTCAGAGTAATCGTATCAGTTGTCGTTTGTTCAACGTATTCCATAAGTTTTTTCCTTTTTGGCGATTAATATTTTGAATCAGGCCAATAATTCTTTAATTTGGCGTATCATTTGAGCCAGTGTTAGATTACAGGAATTTTATCAAGCAAACGGACGAGTGTCAATTTTTATCAACTTTTTCTTAAAAACTAATGGCACAACCCAATTGGCATGTATAGGGGGGCATGATAGAATCCCCGAACTTTTCAAGATGTTTGCCACGAATGACCCGAATTTTCACGAATTTCTTTCGTGTTAATTCGGGCACTTCGTGTCTGAAAGAGATTACTTAATAGGAAGAAAGATATGCTAAAAACACATAGTTGCGGAGAATTGCGTGTTAAACACGTGGGAGAAGAAGTTACTCTGGCCGGTTGGGTCAACCGACGCCGGGATATGGGCGGCGTCATTTTTATAGACCTGCGGGATCGGGACGGTAAGACTCAGGTGGTTATCAATTCCGGCCATACGCCGGAAGGGTTTGCTCTGGCCGAACAGGTGCGCAGTGAATACGTGCTGCAAATCAAGGGTGTTGTCAGTAAACGGCCGAAAGGTTTGGAAAACCCCAACCTGAAAACGGGTGAGATTGAGGTGTTGGTAGACGAGATTGTTATTCTCAATCCGTCCAAAACGCCGCCTTTCCGCATTGATCGGGATGAAGCGGTGGATGAAAGTTTGCGCCTGAAATACCGCTATCTGGATTTGCGCCGGGGGAAGATGCAGCGCAATCTCACCATCCGGCATAAGGCCATCAAATTTATCCGGGACTTCTTGGATGAACGGGGCTTTTTGGAAGTGGAAACGCCAATCTTGTTCAAAAGTACGCCGGAAGGGGCGCGGGATTATCTGGTACCCAGCCGGGTGCATCCGGGTAAGTTTTACGCCCTGCCGCAAAGTCCGCAGCAGTTGAAGCAGTTGCTTATGGTGGCCGGTTATGAGCGTTATTTCCAGATTGCTCGCTGCTTCCGGGATGAGGATTTGCGGGCAGACCGCCAGCCGGAGTTTACCCAGCTTGACCTGGAAATGAGCTTTGTAGAGCGGGATGACATCCTGGATTTGATTGAGGAGTTGATGATTGGCATGGTGCAGACGGCCAGTCTGGTACCGTTGGCGACGGAACCATTTCCCCGCCTTAGCTACCGTGACGTGATCGAGCGGTTTGGCACGGACCGGCCGGATTTGCGCTATGGTATGGAGCTGACAGAGATTTCAGACATTGTGGCGGACAGCGCCTTCCGGGTGTTTGCCGAAAATGTGGCGGCCGGCAACCCGGTGAAAGCGATTTGCGCGCCGGGCTGTGGCAGCTACAGTCGCAAGCAGGTAAATGAACTGGAAGCCATTGCTAAAGAAGCAGGGGCTAAAGGGCTGGCCTGGCTGGCCATCCATCCGGAAACGGAGGAGATTCGGGGGCCGATTGTGAAGTTCTTTAAGGTGGAGCAGTTGATGGCCATTACGGAGCGGCTGGGGGCCGGGCCGGGCGACCTAATTTTAATTTCCAGCGACACGCGCCGGGT
The DNA here is from genome assembly GCA_027054335.1 of Ardenticatenaceae bacterium. Taxonomy (GTDB): domain Bacteria; phylum Chloroflexota; class Anaerolineae; order Promineifilales; family Promineifilaceae; genus JAJRTP01. The sequence goes on along the minus strand of JALUPA010000745.1, from coordinate 2,097 downwards.
GGTGAATGAGGTGCTGGGGGCGCTGCGGGATGAGATGGCGCGGCGTCTGGGCTTTAAGGATATTAAGGAGTTGTCTTTCTGCTGGGTGGTAGATTTTCCGCTGTTTGAGGAGGATATGGAGGACGGGCATTGGGCGCCCAGCCATCATATGTTTACGGCGCCGAAGCGGGCAGATATTCCGCTGCTGGACACGGCCCCCGGCCAGGTGTTGAGTGAGCAGTATGACTTGGTATGTAATGGGTTTGAGGTGGCTGGCGGCAGTATTCGGATTTGGGAACGGCCGTTGCAGCGCAAAATCATGGAACTGATCGGCTTCTCTTGGGAAGAGGCGGAGGAGCAGTTTGGGCACATGCTGGAAGCGTTTGAGTACGGCGCGCCGCCGCACGGCGGTATTGCCCCCGGCATTGACCGGCTGGTGGCTTTGATGGCCGGTGAACCGAATATCCGCGAGGTGATGGCTTTCCCCAAGACGGCGCAGGCGACGGATTTGATGTCAGATTCGCCGTCTGAAGTGGCGCAGAAGCAGTTGGATGAACTGCATATTGCGGTGGTGTTGTCGGAGAAGGAAGAGTAGGCAGTTTTCCGTGAATAAATTGGGCCGGCGTGAGAGCGTCGGTTTTTTTATGTGAAGATTTCCTTGACGGGGAGGCTGAAGCCGGGCAGGAGGTCGCCGCCGTCGAGGATGTCATCCTGGGTGAGGATGTGGATGTCGTTGAGAGAGCGGTAGACGGTGACGGTTTTGGTGCGGGGGTAGATGAGCCAGACTTGTTGGCTTCCGGCTTCCAGGTAATCAATGACTTTGTCTTCAATGTCCGCCACTGTTTCACTGGGAGAAATTACTTCCACTGCCAAATCAGGTGGGCCGGCAAAGAACCCATCCTCCGTTTGTTCAGGTAAACGCTCCAGACGCACAAAAGCGGCGTCCGGGGCGCGTACTGTATCAGGATTGCGGAATAGATAGAAGCCTGTCTCCGCCGCGTACACTTTCCCCAGATTGTTCGGCCTGACATACAGCCATAGCTGGCTGGCGATATTCATGGCAATGCTTCCGTGTAAATGTCCGGCTGGCGACATAGGCACAAATTCTCCTTTGACAAGTTCACCGCGCCGGTCTTCGGGCAGCCGTTTAAGCAGTTCTTCGGCTGTGATTAGACGTTCCTGAGTTAATAGCATGATTTTCTCCGCGCCAATCTGTGAGTCTGCTGAAAAAAGCCGCGGATTGCGCGGATTTGTCCGGATTTTTCTCTGGTAAATCTCCGCGCTCTCTGCGTCCTCTGCGGTTTTTTCCAGTAAAGTCATCTGGTAGCTGTCTGGTTTTATTGTACAGGCTGCGTCGGGCGGGCGTCAACTGCTAGAAAAAGAACTCTTTGAGGGCGGCGGAGACGTCGGCGACGATGGCGTACCAGTCGGCGTCGGGGTTGCGGGTGAGGGTGAGGTTACGGCCGTCTATCAGCAACGTTTCAATTCCCTCTACCACAGACAATGCCTGGGCCACGGGAGAGCCTTCTTCCATTTCTTCGAGAGAAGCATAGGTTTCCACACCCTCTTCGGCCAGGGGCAGGTTGGTGTAGAGGCGCATGGCTGCCTCGTCGTCGCTTAATTCGGTTTCGATTTCTATGTATTCGGACATGATTTTCGTGATGCGTGATGCGTGATGCGTGATGCGTATTTCGTATTGCGTAAAGATGCCCGATACGCAATACGTTTTTATCTGTTCCTTTCTCAATCTGTTGTACTCACTGGTAATTATACTGAACGGCCGTAACTTTGTCTTGCCGGCTGTCGTGAATTTTGTCAGCAGTTTCAATTCTGAAAGACGTTTGGTAGGGGCGGGATGGCGCGGAACGGCCTTGGGCCAACACAAAAAACGTTATGCCGCGCCATCTCGCCCCGCATACGGCCGAAATCGGGGCGAGATGGGCGGGAGACAACGCCGTTCTGCCAAGAACAAGGTATTGGCCCGCCCATCCTGCCCCTACGACTGGTGCCAGAATTGGAATTGCTGGAATTTTGTAAAACGGATATGGGGAACGGCCGTAATCGAGTATAATGGACAGAAAATCAATCATACGGAGAAGAGTCTTATGAACAAACTGT
>JALUPA010000744.1 GCA_027054335.1 Ardenticatenaceae bacterium | reverse complement strand
ATACGTTTTACGGGCATTGGTCAACGCCGCCAACCGGGGGATGCCCCATAAAACGGCAAAGACCAGGGCTGTCGCCGCCGCCACAAACAAATACAGCCCCAGGCCAATCCCCATCCCCAACGCGGCCACCACCCAGATAGAAGCGGCCGTTGTCAGCCCCATAATCCGCCCCTTTTCCCGCAAAATAACCCCTGCCCCCAAAAAGCCGACGCCGGTCACCACGGCCGCCGCCACCCGGCGCGGGTCCCCGGACTCTTGGGCAAATCCTCTGGAGTAGATCGTAAACATCGTAGCGCCCAGGCAAACCAGCATCAACGTGCGCAATCCTAACCCGTGCCGGAACTCTCGCTCGGAGCCGATCAACCCGCCGACCAGCACAGCCAATAACAATTTAATGATTTCTTCCATAATGCCTTAATTCTGGTGGAGCGACCGCCGCTGCGCTGGCCCTGCCGCCGTATCCGGCGCCCGCCCGTCCGGCGGAGCGCCCCGCTTCTTCTGTCTGGGCAGAAAAGTGGAAAGCAGGAACATTGCCAGCAGCAGCCCCACGATAACCAGCAGCACATCCTGCATGGCGGTTACAATGGCCTGTTCAACGGTGCGGTTCAGCCATTGCCGCGTTTCATCGGGCAACAGCTTGAGAATTTGCGCCCGCTCTGCTTCGGTAAACGTTTCCCGCGCATCCTCCAGAACCATCACAATCCGGCCCCGCTCTTCAGGGGTAGACTCGATCTCCAGGTCGCTCAATGCGGCCGTCACCACGTTACCGAAAAAGAAAGCCATCAACAAGGAACCGACAACGGCCGTGCCCAACGAATTGCCCAATTGATCCAGCGCATTATTCAAACCGGACGCCTCCGGCGAATCATCCGGGGCCACGCTGGAAAGGATGAGATTGACCAGATGCGCAATCAGCAGCCCCATCCCCACGCCAAAAACGCCCAGCGGAATAATCATCTGCGGAATGGTGATTTGCAGCGTGATCACGCGATAAAGCAAAAACGCGCCCAATACCAGCAGCGCCACCCCCGCCTGAATCAGAAATTTGGGGGCGATGCGCTGGCTCAATCCGGCCGATCCCAGCGAAACGATAAAAGTAGCGATGGAAAAAGGCAGGATAGCCAGCCCGCTCTGAAAAGCCGAATAACCCACGGCCGCTTGCAAATAAAGCGGCAGCACAAAAAGCAAACCGGTAATAACCATAGACTGGAAAATATTGGCCGTCACGCCGGTAAGAAACGTCCCGTTTGCCAACACGCGCAGCCGCACCAGCGGCGTCTGGCCCCGGCGCTCGCGGCGCATCTGCCAGTGGACAAAGGCCGCCAGCAGAATGAGACCCAGGCCAATGAGAAGCGGGGTGGGAGAAAGACCAAACAAATCTATTTCCGTTCCGCCAATCACAAAGGGGCGTTTGGCGTTCCACCAGCCGTAACGCCCGGCCATAATCAACCCCAGCACCAGCGAAAAAAGGCCAAAAAAGGAGAAGGCAGCCCCGCCCCAATCAATCGTAGCCCCCTCCTCCGCCGTTTTTCTTTCCAGGATGTACCGGCTGAAAGGCAAAATAGCCAGCGCGATGACGACTTCGCCGGCAAAACCAAGCCGCCAGGTAAAAAAGGAAGTCAGCACGCCGCCCAGAATCGGCCCCACGGCCGCCGCCGAAGCAGACACGCCGCCCAGCACGCCAAAACCGATGGCCTGTTCGCGCGGTTCATAATTGGTTACCAGCAAGGCGTAAGCCAGGGGCAGCACCATAGCCGCGCCGACGCCTTCCAGCAAAGACCAGCCCAGGGCGAGAACGGCGATATTCCAACTGACCGCAGCCACCAGCGTACCTGCCCCGTAGATGATAACGCCGAGAATGAAAATCCGCTTGATGCCGTGAATGCTACCCAGCTTGCCCCCCACCAGCATGAGCGAGGCCATGATGAGCGAATAGAGGGAGATCACCCCCTGGACGGCGCTGACGTTGGTTTTGAGGTCTTTGACAATGGTGGGCACAGCCACGTTCATCATGGTGGAATCCACAACGACGATGAACAGCGCCAGACTGGCGGCAATGAGCGGCGCCCAGAAGGCCAGACCGCTCCGTTTGGTTGTGTTCGCGTTACCCATTTCTCGTTCCTCTAAAACTGCATAGATCGCGAAGGCTTGTACAGGAAATAGCCATTCCAATTCTGGGA
>JALUPA010000743.1 GCA_027054335.1 Ardenticatenaceae bacterium | reverse complement strand
ATTTGGTAATTGAGTAATTACCCAATTGCCAAATTACTTAATTACCAATAACGGAAAAAGTATGGGAAACCCGATTGTATTTCTAATTTTGGCCGGCGTTGCCATTGTCGCAGCTATTATGATGGTGACGAGCCGGAATGCGGTACACAGCGCGTTGTGGCTGGTATTGAATTTTGCCGCCATTGCTATTTTGTACCTGATTTTGAATGCGCCGTTTATTGCCATGGTGCAGATTACGGTGTATGCCGGCGCGATTATGGTGCTGTTCCTGTTTGTGATTATGCTTTTGGGAGCGGAGCAACTGCGGGGGGTCACTTCGGCGATTGGCGGGGAACGCTGGCAGCAGGTGTTGGCTCTGTTTTCCGGCCTGCTTTTGTTGGGGACGATGGGGCTTTTATTGTTTCAGGGAATGGGTGATGGGGGAGATACGGCCGTAGCCATCAACTCCAGTCCCGCCGCTTTAGGTGTGCGTCTCTTTGAAGTCTACACCTTCCCCTTCGAACTAACCGGCATTCTTTTACTCGCTGCCATGATTGGCGTCGCCATATTCAGCTTCAAAAAGAAGAAAGAAGAGGGATCATAATGCCACCAGTGACCATCGAATGGTACGTCGCCTTGAGCGTGATTTTGTTTCTCATAGGTTCTATGGGCGTTTTGTTGCGCCGCAATGCCATTATATTGTTTATGTCAATTGAAATGATGTTGAACTCGGCCAATTTGCTCTTTGTCGCCTTTGCCCGTTATCTGGGCGATCTGGACGGGCAGGTATTGGTCTTTTTCGTCATCACTGTGGCTGCGGCCGAAGTTGCCGTTGGGCTGGCCTTGATCGTCGCCATCTTCCGCACCAAACACAGCATCAACATTGACGAAATCAACCTGATGAAAGGATAAATATGATTGGTTTAGCTCCGCTCATTCTGGTATTTCCGATCATTGGCGTTTTATTCAACGCTCTTTTTGGCGCAGCCTTTGTCAAAAGCGACCGGAAAGTTGGCGAGAAATGGTCAGGCTGGTTTGCCACGCTCATGGCCTTTGCCTCATTCATTGTAGTTGTCCTGATGGACATTGCCTTGCAGCAAAACAACTATCACACGGAAATTGTGCCTCTGTTCAACTGGATTGTGATCCCTGCCTTTGACTTTACGGCGCGCTGGGCCATGCAGATTGATACGCTTTCCGTCACCATGATGCTGGTGGTTACAGGTGTTGGCGCCATCATTCACGTCTACTCCATTGGCTACATGCACGGCGACCGGGATTTCTCCCGTTACTTCACCTATTTGAATTTGTTCCTGTTCTTCATGCTCATTCTGGTGTCAAGTAGCAACTATCTGATGTTATTTGTCGGCTGGGAAGGAGTCGGTCTCTGTTCCTATTTGCTCATCAGCTTCTGGTTTGACCGGGTAGACAAAGATGGCGCCTGGATGAATGCCAACGCCGGCCGTAAAGCATTCGTCGTTAACCGGATTGGCGACTTTGCCATCATTCTGGCTATCATTCTCACTTTCTACACCTTTAGCACCCTGGAATTTGAACCGGTATTTGAACAAGCCGTCGAGATTTTCCAATCCGGCGAAGAAGTGATCTTATTCGCTAACGAGACATTTGGCACGCCGGGCGTCACTGTCAGCCTGGGTACAGTTCTGACAATCATTACCTTCCTGTTCCTGATTGGCGCTACCGGCAAATCTGCCCAATTGATCCTGCACATCTGGCTGCCGGACGCGATGGCTGGCCCCACACCGGCTTCCTCCCTCATTCACGCAGCGACTATGGTAACGGCCGGCGTTTATCTGATTGTGCGCAGCAATGTATTGTATGAACTGGCCCGCGCCAGCGGCGTTACCGTCATTGGCAATTTGACTTCGTCTGATATTGTGGCATTGGTGGGAGCGAGTACTGCCTTATATGCTGCGATCATTGCTTTTACCCAATATGACATCAAGAAAGTGCTGGCTTATTCCACCATCAGCCAGTTGGGGTTTATGATCGCCGCCGCCGGAATGGGCGCATATGTGGCCGCTATTTTCCATCTGATAGCGCACGCTTTCTTTAAGGCGCTGCTCTTTATGTCCGCCGGTTCTGTGATTCATGGCATGGAGCACGGGCATCACGAAGCAGCTCACGAGGGCGGCCACGATGATCCTGACTTTGACCCGCAGGATATGCGCTACATGGGCGGGTTGAAAAATAAAATGCGTACCACATTCTGGCCTTACTTACTTGGCGCATTGGCGTTGGCCGGTATTTTTCCGCTTGCCGGTTTTTGGTCAAAAGATGAAATTCTGGCTCATGCCAATGCCAACCAGAGCAATTATGGTGTGTTTTTAATCGTGTATATCATGTTGACCCTGGCCGCGATGGGTACGGCCTTTTATATGGCGCGCCAATTAAGCATGGTCTTTTGGGGCAAGCCGCGTAGTAAAGCGGCCGCTCATGCTCACGAAAGCCCGCGCTTGATGACAGTGCCTTTGATCATTTTGGCTTTCTTTAGTGTGACGGCCGGTTTGTTTAATCTGCCTCGTTTGTGGGAAACGGCCGCCTACGCCCGGGCTAATCTGATTCTGGAAAAGTGGCTGGAACATTCGGTGCTGACTTTTGAACTGGCGAAAGAGCGTGTTTTGGCACAAGCGCCCTACACGCCTACTGCCCTGCAATTGGACGTAGCCAGTATTTCATTTGGTTTGGCCGTTCTGTCTCTGGCGGCCGGTTTTTATTTATACCGGGACAAGCCACAAACGGCCGCCGACCCTGATCCCACGCAAAAAATACCGGGATTATGGGGCTTGTTCGGCCGTTTGCCGTTCAACACATTCTATATGAGCGGCATTGTACCGTTGTTCAACCGCTTCACACATTGGCTGGCTGGCCCGTTTGAATGGGCCTTCTGGCATGATTTTGTCCACGACCGGCTGATCCGGGATCAATTTGTAGCCTTTGCTAATTTTCTGGCGAATGTGATTGACAGGTACGGTGTGGATGGTATTGTGAATGGTTTGGGTATTGTTACGGCGCGTTTTGCCGGATGGTTCCGGCAGTCACAGACCGGGTTTGCTCGCTCTTATGCCCTCAGTATATTCCTGGGCGCTGTATTATTATTGGTTTACTTCTTGTGGCCTTTCCTGACAGGTCAATAAAAGCGATGGGTTTGGAGATAGAAAGGGTATGTTAACATTATTGACATTTTTCCCGTTGTTGGGTGTGCTGGCTTTATTGCTGCTTAAACCCCTGAAAAAAGATTCAGATAATGCCATCAAGGGAATTGCTATTGCTACGTCAGCATTGACTTTCCTGATCTCGGTTGCTTTGCTGGTGCAGTTTAACTCGAATGACCCGGCGTTACAGTTTGTGCAGCGAGCGTCCTGGATTCCGTCATGGGGTATTCAGTATTACCTGGGCGTAGACGGTATCAGCATTTTGATGGTGATGTTGACCACAATTATCTCGCTGCTGGCCGTCATTGCTTCCTGGAGCGCCATTAAAGAGCAAAAGTTGATGTATTACGTCTTGATGCTTTTCCTACAAGTGGGCATGATGGGCGTTTTTCTGGCCCAGGATTTGTTTCTGTTCTACATTTTCTGGGAATTCACCTTGATTCCCATGTATTTTATGATTGGCATTTGGGGCGGTTCCCGGCGGGTATACGCAGCTATTAAATTTTTCCTGTATACGATGGCCGGATCGCTGTTGATGCTGCTGGCGATTTTGTACATGGGCATTACGAATGAAACGTTTTCTGTGCCGGATTTGATTAACGGCCGTGAAGCCTTCGCCAATGTACAGACCTGGTTGTTCCTCGGTTTTGGTATTGCCTTCGCCATCAAAGTCCCTATTTTCCCCTTCCATTCCTGGCTGCCGGACGCGCACACGGAAGCGCCGACGGCCGGTTCCGTCATTCTGGCGGGCGTGCTGCTGAAGATGGGTACGTATGGGTTTATTCGCTTTAACCTGCCCCTGTTCCCCCAGGCTTCAGTAGATTTTGCCCCGCTGATTGCTGTGCTGGCGATTATCGGCATTATTTACGGGGCGATGGTGGCCTTTGCCCAGAAAGACGCCAAGAAACTGGTAGCCTATTCCAGTATCAGCCACCTGGGTTTTGTGATGTTGGGGATTTTTGCCCTGAATTCGGCCGGGGTGCAGGGCGGTATTTTGCAGGGGTTCAATCACGGCATCAGCTCCGGCGCGTTGTTCTTTATCGTTGGCGTTTTGTATGAGCAGCGGCACACCCGCATGATGAAGGATTATGGCGGCGTCTGGCGGGTCATGCCGATTTTTACAGCATTGACGTTGATTGTGGTGCTGTCCAGCATGGGGCTGCCCGGCCTGAATGGTTTTGTGGGCGAATTTAGCATCCTGTTAGGTTCGATGGGAGCGGTTTCTTTGTCGCCGGCCTGGGTGTACACGGCGTTTGCCACCACCGGCGTCATTTTGGCGGCCGTTTATCTGATGTGGATGTTCCAGCGGGTCTTCATGGGGCCGTTGGAAAATGAGGCAAACAAAAAGCTGCGGGACATTAACCGGCGCGAGTTGTTCATTATGCTGGCGTTCCTGGTCTTCATTTTCTGGATTGGCATTTATCCCAGCCCGTATTTTAACGTGATGCAGTCGAGTGTGACGGGGTTGTTAAGCAATATGAGCCAGGCGGTGGTGGTGTTGGCGCCGTAGCTGGACAACGAATGGGGGAATAAACGAATTTTTTGAGGCGGTTCCGGTTTTTACCGGAACCGCCTTTTTGATTGGCAGATCGGTTCAATTTGGGGAAATATGGCGCTTTTTAAGGACGCTGATTAACACAGATAAACGCTGATAAAGGATGAAAAATCAGCGTCATCAGTGTTAATCTGTGTCCAAAAAATTTACATAACGTTATCTTTGGTGAAGTGCGGCGAACTGAGATTATGAAAGCTGTTTTGCAGGGCAGGGTATAGCTGCCGGTAGATAGGATAGAGTTGGTCGTAAACGGCCGTATCTCCCACCCCCGTCATCTGCGTAAAACGAATCGTCGCTGCACAAGCTGCATCTACGTCAGGCCATACGGCCGTACCCACACCCGCCAATAACGCCGCCCCATACGCCGCCCCCTCCGTCGTCGAGACATTCACCAGTTCCACACCCAACACATCCGCCAAAATTTGCCGCCAGAGCGGGCTTTTCGCTCCGCCGCCGGAAATGCGCACCTGATTGATCGCCCCCAGCCCGGCATTTTGCAGCAGGGTGAAGCTGTCCTTGACGCCGAAGGCCACCCCTTCCAATACCGCTCGCGTCATGTGCGCCCGCGTGTGCCGCAAAGTCAGGCCCACCCAGGCAGCGCGGGCCAATGGGTCCGGGTACGGCGTCCGTTCCCCGGAGAGATAGGGCAGAAAGAGCAGCCCTTCACTGCCGGGCGGGATGGCGGCCGCTTCCGCCGTCAGTGCATCAAAGGGCGTGTCCGGGGCCAGCGTGTCCCGGAACCATTGCAGACTGCCCGCCGCGCTCAACATCACCCCCATAAAATGCCAGTAGTTGGGTACAGCGTGGCAAAAAGCGTGGAGACGGCCGTCTGGCTCATACAGCGGTTCTTCGGTAGCGGCAAAAACCACGCCGGACGTACCCAGCGTCAAGGCCACGATGCCCGGCTGGACAGCTCCCACACCCACCGCCTGCGCTGCCTGATCGCCTCCCCCGCCCACTACAGGCGTACCCGCTGCCAGTCCGGTTATTTCTGCCGCTGCCGGGGTGATGGTTCCGGTAACGGCCGTACCCTCAAACGTCTGCGGCAGCCAATCCACCGGAATATCCAGCGCAGCCAAAACTTCAGGCGACCAGTCCCGTTGGGCCAGATCAAACAGCAGCGTGCCTGCGCCGCCAGCTCGATCTATTGCGTAGCCACCTGTTAGTTTGTAGCGGATATAATCTTTGGGCAGTAAAATGTGGCGGATTTGGCCGTAAATCTCCGGCTCGTTTTCCTGCACCCAGAGAATTTTCGGGGCGGTAAAGCCGGTCAGGGCGTCGTTACCGGTAATCCGGATCAGCCGTTCCTGGCCTAATCGCGCCCGAATGGCGTCGCACTGCGCGGCCGTGCGCTGGTCATTCCACAAGATGGCGGGACGCAGCACCTCACCCGCTTTATCCAACAGCACCAGCCCGTGCATCTGCCCCGTCAGGCCGACGGCCGTCACCGTCTCGCCCGCCACATCCGCCTCCACCAACACCTGCCGGATGCTATTGACCACCCCCTCCCACCAGTCCGCCGGATGCTGCTCTGACCATAACGGCCGTGGCGTGTCCAATGTGAGTGGGGTGGTAGCGCTGGCGACTACATCCCCCTGGGAATTGATCAGCAGCGCTTTAGCTCCCGTCGTGGAAATATCAATGCCTAAAAGTAACGGTTCATTTGTCATGGCACATATCTTTTGGGTGTAGTGCCAGGCACGGCGTATTAAACCTCTAAATGACCAGGGCCGTTTACACCGTGCCTGGCACTACGAAGATTTCAACGCACCCCCAACAATAGTTCAATCGTCAATTGATCCAGCCGTTCATACCCCAGACCGCGTTGGCCCAGGGCGATGCGGTCAAAGGCGGCTTCTTTCAGGGCGGCGGCTTTGGCGGAGGTGTAGGGTGGGGCGTAGACGGCCGTACCGCCATCATCCGCGTTAATCTCTGCCAACAGCGCTTGAATTTCCGGGTCCGCATTCCACTGCGCCGCCTTCTCCTTCAGGATGAGATAGGTACGCATACAGCCGCGGGCAAAATCCTTCACCCCCTTGTAATCTTCCGTGCGGTAAGCGTGCGCGTCAAAATGGCGACTGCCATCGTACCCCACGTCTTCCAGAAACTTCACCAGGAAAAAGGCGCTTTTCAAGTTGACCGAACCAAACCGAAAATCCTGATCGTACCGGCCAAACGCCTGGTCGTTCAAATCAATGTGGAACAGTTTGCCCCTGTCCCACGCCTGGGCCACGTGATGCAAAAAGTTCAGCCCGGCCATATGCTCGTGGGCCACTTCGGGATTGACCCCCACCATCTCCGGGTGATCCAGCGTTTCGATAAAACCCAGCATCGCCCCCGTTGTGGCCAGATAAATGTCGCCGCGCGGTTCATTGGGTTTGGCTTCCAGGGCAAATTTCAAATCGTAACCCTGGTCAATCACGTAATCGCACAGGAAATTCAGCGCCCCACGCATCCGTTTGGC
>JALUPA010000742.1 GCA_027054335.1 Ardenticatenaceae bacterium | reverse complement strand
CCCGCTTCCCAGTTTGGCGCAGGCAACCCGTTGTTTGGCCTGACTTCCAGCGCCGGCAACGGCAGCAATGAAACGGATGACCAGAATGTAGACGAGAACGGCATTGACGACTTTGCCCTGACGAGCAACGGTATCAGCAGTATCGTCTACGACTTGCAGCCGAACAGCGAGACAACCGGCGAGGATCAAACCAGTTACAGCGGCAGCCTGGACGACGACAACGTAAACTTTACGGCCGACTTCGGCTTTGTGGAAGCGGCAGCTATCGGCAACGTCGTCTGGCTGGATAACGGCGCTGGCGGCGGCGCGGCCGATAACGGCATGATGGACGGCGGCGAAACCGGCATTGATAACGTGACAGTGGAGCTGTACACCAGCGGCCAGACGCCGGGCGTAGATACGCCGGTAGCCACAACGACGACCTCCGGCGGCGGTTACTACGCCTTCGACAATCTGCCTCCCGGCCAATACTTCGTCCACATACCGGCGGCCGAGTTTGGCGCCGGCGGCGACCTGGTTGGTCTGGTCTCCAGCGCGGGCAACGGCGCAGATGAGACAAACGACCAGGACGCGGACGAAAACGGCATTGACGACACCGACCCGGCGGCCAACGGCATTAGCAGCCCGGTTTACGATTTGCAGCCGAACACGGAGCGGACGGGTGAAGACCAGACCGGCTACGGCGGTTTGCTGGACGACGACAATGTGAACTTCACGGCCGACTTCGGCTTTGTGGAAGGGGTAGCCATTGGCAACCGGGTCTGGAACGATAACGGCGCCGGCGGCGGCACAGCCAATAACGGCATCATGGACGGCGGCGAAACCGGCATTGACAACGTGACGGTGGAACTGTACGCGGCCGGGCAGACGCCGGGCGTGGATACCCCGCTGAGAACGGCCGTAACCGCCGGCGGCGGCTACTACGCCTTCGACAACCTGAATCCGGGCCAATACTTTGTCCACATTCCGGCGGCCGAGTTTGGCGCGGGCGGCGACCTGGCAGGGTACGCTTCCAGCGCCGGCGCCGGCAGCGACGAGACAACAGACCAGAATGGGGACGAGAACGGCATTGACGATCTGAACCGGGCGAGCAACGGCATTAGCAGTATGCTCTACGATTTGCAGCCGAACAGCGAAGCGACCGGCGAAGACCAGACCGGCTACGGCGGCCTGCTGGACGACGACAATGTAAACTTTACGGCCGACTTCGGTTTTTACGAAGCGGTAGCCATTGGCAACATCATCTGGGATGACAATGGCGCCGGCGGCGGCGTGGTGAACAACGGCATTATGGATGGCGGCGAGGTTGGCCTGGACGGCGTGACGGTACAACTGTACGCGGTTGGCGCCACGCCGGGCGTAGATGCGCCGGTAGCCACAACGACGACGGCCGGCGGCGGATATTACGTTTTCGACAACTTGCTGCCGGGATCGTACTTTGTTCACGTACCGGCGTCTGAGTTTGCTTCCGGCGGCGTGTTGGCAGGCTACGCTTCCAGCACGGGCAACGGCAGCGATGAGACGACAGACCAAACCGGAGATGAAAATGGTATTGACAACCCGCTGCGAGTGACCAACGGCATCAGCAGCACTGTATACGTTTTGCAGCCCAACAGCGAGGTAACGGCCGAGGATCAGAGCAGCTACAGCGGCAGCCTGGATGATGACAATGTGAACTTTACGGCCGACTTTGGCTTTATGACGCTGGCTTCCATTGGCGATTACGTCTGGCTGGACAGCAACGCCAACGGCGTGCAGGAATACGGCGAATTGGGTATCGAGAACGTGTTGGTAGCGCTGCTGGACGGGACGGGAACGCAGGTGATGACGACGACGACCGCGGCCGACGGCAGTTATCTGTTCAGCAGTCTCTATCCCGGCGATTACTCGCTCATCTTCTACCCGCCAGCCGGTTACGCCGTCACCCTGCAAGATGTGGGCGTGAACGACCAGGTGGACAGCGACATCGATCCGGTAACGGGCGCTACCGTCGTCACTACCCTCGACCCAGGTGAAAACGATCCGACGTGGGACGCCGGCGTGTTCCCCATCAATCCGGCGATTGATATTGAGAAATCGGTATCCATTGCCCGGATAGTGCCGAACCAGACGGCGACGGTAACGTACACACTGCAAGTGACCAACACGGGCAATCTGACACTGACGACGGTGAACATCACGGACACGCTGCCGGCCGGAATGAGTTACGTTCCGGGCAGCGCCACCATTGCGCCAACCAGCGCGGCCGGACAGGATATTACCTGGAATGACGCGACCAATGGTGCGCCGTTTGCGCCGGGCGATTCGCTGACCATCCTCTTTGAGGCGTCGGTGGATACGCAGGCGACGGGCACGTATGTGAACAATGCCGGCGTCGTGGGCGCGTACCCGCCAGGGAACAATTACCCCGGCGGGCAGGTGGATGACCGGGACGATGTTTCGGTGGTGATTGAAGACCCCAGCGTGGCTCTGGACAAGGAGGTGGTTGCGCCCGGTATTGTGGATGGGGTGATTACCTTTACCATCCGCATTACCAATACCGGCCCCAGCACAATTGACGTGCTGCCAATGGTGGATACGTTTACCGGGCCGATGGAGTACATTGGCGGCTCGCCGGCGGCCGATACAGTGGACAATGCGAACCAGTCTCTGGTCTGGAATGATCTGACGACGACGTTTGGCGATTTGCTGCCGGGACAATCCATTCTCATTGAAACGGTTTTCCGTCTGACGACGACGGAAACGGAGGTGACGCTGGAGAATACGGCGCAGGTTGTTAATCCGGTAGACGTGTATACCAATCCGGCCAATCAGCCGCAGGATACGGTGACGCTGGTGAATATACCAACGGCCGTAACTCTCTCCTCCTTCACGGCAGAATGGGCAGACGGGAATTATGTCCTGGTTCGCTGGACGACGGAATCGGAGCTGGACAACGCCTTCTTCCAGATATATCGCAGTCAGACGAATGACTTTGGCACGGCGGCGCTGGTAGATACTGTGGCTTCGCAGGTTCCCGGCGGTTCCGGCCCCGGTACCGATTACGAATATCTGGATGCCGCACCGGAGCAGACTGTGTGGTATTATTGGCTGGTGGACGTAGACAGCAATGGTGTAGAGACGGTTCACGGGCCGGTCAGCGTGGCGGCGGCGGTGACGAATACGTACACGGTGTACCTGCCGCTGGTGATACGGCCGTAGAAAGTAATTGGGTAATTAGGTAATTGGGTAATTACTTAATTACTTAATTACTCAATTACCCAGTTACTCATGGAGTTTACAAGATGCTGAACAAGAAAATGAAGTTTGCCGGTATTGTTTTGTTAAGTCTGCTGTTGGCTGCGGCTGTGTTCCTGGCCCGGCCTACAGCTCCGGCGTTTGCCGGCATTACCCCCACCGCTACGCCTACGGATACGCCTGTGCCTACCAGTACGCCGCCGGCCATAACGCCAACACCCCCCTCCACCAGTCCCGATCCGGCGGCAACGGAAACGCCGATACCCACACCAAACGCCATCCCGGAACTGGGGGGCGGGCCGAATCCCGGTCAGGCCGGATTTATGGGTGCTGTCTTGTTAGGTATCATCGCCCTGCTGGCTGTTTCCTGGTGGAAAGCGTGGCAGTTGTACCGTCGGGGATGATGGGTGAGGGCGTGAGGCGTGAGCGGAAAATCACGTGTCACGCCCTCACGCTTTCCCGTTTTAGTACCAATATCGCTTTTCCCCCTCCCGATTATGACCAATTGCATATAGGTGTGGCTGACGGCCGTCGCTATGATGGCGTATATGTCCTGGCGGCCTCGTATTTTGTTGATTGGCGGATTATCTATGCAAAAAGCAATCATCCGAACAGGTATTTTAGTTTTTTTTATGCTGGCTTTGTTCAGCGGGTATGAGCATCCGGCAGGAGCGCAGACGGCCGTTACGAGCGAGCCGATTATAACGCCGCAGCCAGACGGTTTGCGTATAGTCTGGCAGACGCCGGATGTGATGGTGACGGAAAGTGCCGGCGGCGTACAGGTGACAATCCCCGGCTTTGAGCAGGTGCAGGAACCAGGACTGCCCCAATTGCCGCAGCGCTCTGTGTTGATTGCTTTGCCGCCGGGGGCCGTGCCCACGCTAACCATTCAATCCAGCCGCGAAGAAAGTGTGGCCCGGCCCGGCCCGTTGGCTGTCGCGCCGCAGCCGGAAGGTTTTTTGCGTAATTCTGAAGGAGAGATCATCGGCGGAGCGTTTGTGCCGGCGGACGAGGTGCTGCCTTTTGATCGGCTGGTGTTGGCGCTGGAGGAGATTGGTGCGGTGCGGGGGATGCGGCTGGCGCGGTTGACGTTTTATCCGGTACGGCCGTCCGGCGGGCAGTTGCAGGTGACGCGGGAGATTGAGGCAGAACTGTCGTTTGGTGTGGCGGATACGGCCGTCTTCCAGACTAATTCTACGGCAGCGGACGTTGCTCCTTTCCAACAAACACTGGCCGGCCTGGTAGCCAATCCGGCGCAGTTGCAGGCGGCGGTTCGCCCGGCAACTGCGTTTAATGCGTTGTCTGTGACGGTAAATGATACGGCCGTAATCGAAGCAGCCGACGTGGGACTGACGGCCGTAACCTATAACGATCTGGCGGCGGCCGGTTTCCCCGTAAGCAGCACCAACCCGGCCGCGCTGCGCCTGACGCGGGGCGGTACGGAAGTGGCCCTGGAATGGTGGGGGGATGGGGACGCACAGTTTGAACCGGGAGAGTCGTTCCGTTTTTACGCGCAGCCCTGGTTCAACCGCTGGTCGGAAAATGATGTGTATTTGCTGATGACCGTGGGCGGTGGGCTGCGGATGAGTAGTCAATCTGCGCCAACGGGCAGCCTGCTCGCTGGTACACTGCGGCAAACGTTACTTTTGGATGAGAACCGGTATTACACTTCTGATTGGGTGGGGCGGGATGGCGACCGCTGGATTTGGGACGAGCTTTCCTTGCCGGGGAATGAATCCGGCCAATATGATTTTGCTTTGGACAGTGTTAATGGCGGGGCAGCGGCCGAATTGAAACTCTGGCTGATAGGCGCAAATCAAAGCGGCGCGAATCCGGATCACAAGGTGACTGTGGCGTTGAATGGCGCGTGGCAGGCTGATATTTTATGGGATGGCAAGACGGCGAAGACGGTCACTTTTGCCATTCCGGACGGTATTTTGCAAACGGGTAGTAACAGATTGCAGTTGACGTTGCCCGGCGTTTCCCCTGGCGCGTTGGACAAGGTGTGGCTGGATGCTTTTCAGGTGACGTATACGCAGGGGAGCGGCGCGGCGGCGGGACAGGTACAGGCGGCGGGGGAAAACGCTGCCCGCCGGTACAGCGTGACGCTGGCTGCCACCGGTGGCGCAGCAGTGTATGACGTGACGACGCCGGACGCACCCATCCGCCTGACTAATATAACGGTTAGCGGCACGGCCGTTTCCTGGGGAGATGCGGCGGCCGGGACACGCAACTATCTGGCCATGAGTAACGCCAATCTGCGTACACCCGCTCGCGTGAGAATGGCGACGCCGCTGCGGACGACGGCCGTAACCGGGGCAGATTACGTCATCATTACCCCGGCGGAATTTATGCCTGCTCTGACGCCGCTCATCAACCTGCGTCAGAGTCAGGGGATGGCGGTGGTTGTGGAAGACGTTCAGGCAATTTATGATGCTTACGGTAACGGCTTGTCTGTACCGGAGGCGATTCGGGACTTTTTGGCAGATGTGTACGGCCGTTGGTCACCTGCCCCTACTTACGTTTTGCTGGTGGGCGACGGCACAAATGACCCCAAACAGTACAAGCCGGACACCCGCCCCACCTGGATTCCGCCGTATCTGGCAGACGTGGACCCGTGGCTGGGGGAAGTGGCCGCCGATAATCGTTTTGTCACAGTAGATGGCGCAGATTTGCTGCCGGATATGTTGATCGGCCGTCTGCCGGTGAACAGCCTGGCGGAAGCGCAGGTAGTGGTAAACAAGATTGTCCGCTACGAAACAGAGCCGTTTTTTGGTGATTGGAATAGCAAGGTATTGTTTGTAACGGATGACCCGGACAGCGCGGGGGATTTTATCGCCGATTCGGACGCGCTGATTAACAAGTTTATCAGTGATCCCTGGTCGGCTACGCGGGCGTATTTGAATCCGCCGGGGGGGATGGGTAAGGATGAGGTGTATACGGCCGTGATGAGCCAATGGAACACGGGGCGGGGGATGGTGGTGTATAACGGCCATTCTTCCATCCACCAATGGGGAGCAGAGCGGTTGTTTCATCTGGATGACGTGGCGGGGTTGACGAATGGCGGCCGTTTGCCCGTCGTTTTGCAGATGACTTGTTTTACCAGTGCGTTCCAAGAGCCGTTTTGGGACACGCTGGATGAAGCTCTGCTGCGAAAGGAAGGAGGCGGCGCGGTAGCTGTTTGGGGGGCAACCGGGCTGGGGGTGGCGACCGGGCACGGCGAGTTGGCCAACGGTTTTATGCAGACTATTATTAAGGACGGCACGCCCCAAATTGGACAGGCGGCATTGGCGGGAAAGACCCTATTACTGGCTAACCAACCAGCTTATCTTGATCTGCTGGATACGTTTACCCTCTTGGGTGACCCGGCTACCCGGTACAATTATGATTTTTGGCCGGGGTATGCCACGTTTTTGCCCACAGTGCAGCGTTAGTTAGGGAAGGAACGCCTAGTTTGCCAGTAGAGGTATAATAATTTTATGATAACGGCCGTAACCTCACGACGTATTAAATTTATCCTTCTCTTTGCCGGGTTGACTGTGGCTACGATTCTGGTTTTGTGGGTAACGGTCAGGTTTGCCTTACTGCTGTGGTCAGGGCCAGAGGAATCGGTTGTGTTGGCGGCGCAGCCCATAGCAACGGAAAGGGCGGTTACAGTCGCACCTGCCATAATTCCGACCTTGCCTCCACCTGTTGCAGTCGTATCTTCGTCAGCAGAGCAAGCCGGCCAATTGTCTCCTCTACGTACTGTTCCATCGCCTGTCCTGGTTGAAGGCAGTGTGGCAGAAATCGCGGCAGAATCGGTGGTGACGGCCGTTCCCCCCCCTGTGTCCCAGGCACAAAGCCAATTTCAGTACCCGCCCCAGCTTATCATACCGTCGTTGGGCGTCAGCCGGATCATCAGGACGGTACCAGTAATTGAAGGACAGTGGGATATTTCCCAGG
>JALUPA010000741.1 GCA_027054335.1 Ardenticatenaceae bacterium | reverse complement strand
CCGTGACTTGTTCGCGTTGGGACTGCAATTTTTCTACGTCAGACGATAATCCGGATTGTTCCTGGTTTGCTTCAGAAGATTGCGCACCCATAAGTTTCTCTCGTTGTCTGATAAGACCTCCGAGGTTTTATAAACCTCGGAGGTCTCGTTAATCACTTCTTTTCCAAAATAACGCCGTAAAATTCCAGGTCTACCCCTTCCTTATCTTCCGGCGTGAACTGCTCTTCCACCTCTAGCCATTGAGCCAGTGGTTTGTAGCCATTCTTGTCAGCCTGCCACGGCTTTACAAATTCCTGCGCTTCGGCCAGCGTGGTAAATTGGTAATGCTCGCCCATCTGGTTAAACATACCGACAAATTGTTCCACGTTCGGCGTCGTCAGCGCCGGGTCTTTGGTTTCAAACGTAGCAAATAATTTACTGCCCGGCGCAACCCAGTCATACAGCGCCTGCAATATCTTTTGGTTTTCTTCATCGGTGAAGAAGCAAGACATGGCGTTGTAGCCAATGGCAATTTTCCGGTCGTCGCCAAACATTTCCTGGAGGAGCGGAGAATTGAGGATCGCGTCCACGTCCCGCGTATCAGCTTCTATGTACCGGGCGTTGGGGTTGCCGGCCAAAATTTCCATGCCGTAAGCAACGGTAACAGGGTCTTTGTCCACGTAAATAACCTTGGCCTGCGGCGCCAGCGAATGGATGTGGTCGGCCGTAGGCAAACCGGAACCCAGGTCCAGAAATTTGTCAAAGCCTTCCTCCGTAAGCTGGTACACGGCTTCCCGAATAAATTGGCGCAGCATCCGCACCCACTTGGGGGTAGACGGCAGCAAGCTAATCATAAAGCCGGCTGCCTGGCGGTCAGCTTCAAAATTGTGGTGCCCACCCAATACGTAGTCGTATACACGGCCAGCATTGGGCACATCGGTGGGAAGATTCGTTTGTTCAGTCATCAAGATACTCCTTTTCTGAAAAAGATGGATAAAATATTCGTATTGCAGTAATACGCAATACGTCAAGAACCATTTTGCGGCGCGCCATTCCCCGGCATGTCCGGGTCTGTCAGGTACACGTAAGTTTCCAGATTGAGAACGCGCCCGATTTCCTCAGCGGCTACGCGCAAGACTGTTTCGGCGTCTACAGCCATACTGACTCGCGTAGTAATGTTGCGCAGCGTTCTTTCCCGTTCGGCGCGGCTTTGGGCTTCGGTGAGCAGACGGATATTTTGCAGGGCAACGGCCGTATGATTCGCCACGCCATTCAACAGGGTAACGTCTGATTCAGTATACCAATAGAACTGGTAATTTTGTACAGAAACAACGCCGATAATTTCCGCACCGGCCCGCAAAGGGGCAAAGATCATGTTGGTAGGCGCTTTACCTGCATCCAACAATTTTTCAGCCATATTTTTTTGCGTTCGTTCATATTCTTCTTCTGTGTAATTAATAATAATCGGCCGGCCGGTCTGGTAAACGCGGGCTGTTTCATAGAAAGGATCAACGGGGAGTGGGTCTATCTGGGTTTGCCGCCCATGATCGTAAAAGTATACAAAGTCAAACCAATCTTGCGCGCTGTTGTACAGGGCGGCAAAAAAGGTATCCACGGCTAAAATACGCTCAACCTGTTGGTGTACGGCCGTAAACAACCCATTTACTTCCAGTTGCTGGGCAGCCGCTTCAGCTACCCGGTTCAGCACAGCCAACTCTTCCGCGCGCCGGTCCAAATGACGCCGGGCTATTTCCGTTTCTTCAAACAATCTGGCCCGTTCCAACGCCTCGGCCACCTGCTGGGAGATAGATTCCAGCAGATATTGTTTTTCCGGAGGAACCGGCTGGCCGGAGGGGTCGTAAATACCCAGTGTGCCGATGGTAGCGCCGCGGACGGTTAAAGGAGAGCGCACGGCCGTATCATCCAGATTCAGCCCCGCCACCGGGTCTGCTGTATCATCTTCCGGTTCCAGCGGCTGCAATTGGTGCAAGTCATACACATAACCACTCAAATGATCTTCTTGCAAGTATGATTCCCAGCCCTCGCGCACCATGATCCGTTGCAGTTTCGTTAACTCAGCCAGCGCTTCCTGCGCCTTTTGGTACTGCGCTGCATTTTGCAAGGCGGCCGCAATTTGCAGGGCCAGCGTCGTCTGGATATTGATGTCCGTCTCACCAAAATAATCCACCTCATCCGACTGCACATCCAACACACCCAGCACCTCATCGCCCACAATAAGAGGGGCGGCCAATTCAGACCGGGTGCCGGGCAGCAACGGATTTGAGAGGAAGCCGGCTTCTTCCCGCACATCGTTTACAATGACGCCCTGCCGGGTGCGGGCAGCGCGGGCAACCAGAGACTCTTTTTCTGTCAAGGGAATTTGATAGCCGTCAGCTACCATCATCTGGCCCAATTCGCCAGCCCCGGCCACCAGATTCAAACGCTGCTTATCCTCACCCATCAAATAAATATGAACGTGGTACAAACCAAAGCGTTCTTTGGTCAGATCAACTACCTGCTGCAGAAGCTGCTCGGTATCCAGAATTGTAGTAGCCGCCCGGCTCACTTCCGTCACAATTTGCAGGTCTGAAGCCAGTTTGGCTATGGCTGCTTGAGCTTTTTGTCGTTCAGTAATATCGGTAATACTAGCCCGGATCATACTGCCTGCACCGGGTAGTTTGACTAATCGCAGTTCACAAGGAATATCCCGCCCGTCTGCACTCCGGTGTATCCAATCAAAGGTAATCGCTTCACCAGCCAGCGCTGCTTCAATTTTTTCTCCGGCTACTTCGGCCGAATGACGGCCGTCTGGCTGATATTCCGGACTCAACTGGAATGGCCCCACGGTAAACAATTCTTTCCGACTCATGCCAAACAAACGCACGGCATTTTCATTCACCTCAGTAAACAAACCAGTATCTGCATCAATCACAACCACAGCCTCCGGCGCATACTCAATCAATGTATGCAGCCGGGCTTCACTTTCCCGAATGGCCTTTTCTGCTTCTTTACGTTCTGTAATATCGTGAAGCGTCATATTGAAACTGAGGGGATTACCGTCAGCATCGTGATTGATACCTATCGTCTCTTCCACTGCCAGCTGACGGCCGTCTGCCGTTAGCAAAGTAGCCTCAAAAGTCCAACTGCCGCCAGCCAACGCCGCCGGAATACCTTCCTGGATTAAACGCTCGGCATCTTCCGGGGGATAAAAATCAGCTACGCCCATCTGGGTCACATCATAATCCTTTGGCAGCCCCAGCATCTGCAAACCTGCCGGGTTAATGTAAAGTAATTTGCCGTCCAACGACCCTGTGCCAACAAAGTCAGGATGGTCTTCCACCACAGAAGCCAACAAATGCGCCTGTTCGGCCAACATATTGCTTTCAATAGTCGAAGCCAGCAAGGTAGCAATTTGTTGGGCAAAATTGACGTCAATCTCCTGGAAAGCTTCCGGCCACTGGCTGGCAATGTTCAGCGTGCCCAGTACTTTATTACCGGCAACCAAAGGTACAACGACCGCGCTTTGAATGCCGCTGGCATATAAACGGCGGGCGTCAGCAAACTCGTCAAAAGAAATGTCGTGGGGAAGATTCAGCAGCCGGTTTTCCTTAACAGCCATGCCGACAACAGTACCCGGCAGAGGCATCTTCATACCCGACGCTACAACGCCGGTCTGATCCGTCAGAACCGTTGCCTGAAAAGTTTCGCCAGACGAGTCTACCAGAGAAACGATAGCCCGTTCCCCATAAATAATGTCTATAATCCGGGGGCCAGCAATCGCGTAAACCTCATCCAAATCCCTGGCTGCATTAAAAAGCGCCCCCATTTCACTAAGTAAAGCCAGACGGCGAGCCTGTTCGCCTGATTCCTCCAACGCATTTATCAAAGATTCTTCCTGTTGTTGCAATTGCTCGAATGTACGGGCATTTTGAATAGCAATAGCCACCTGGTTGGCGATGGATTGGAGCAGTTCGGCGCTCTCTTCAGTGAAACCAGCCACAACGTCATGCTGCACATCTAATACCCCCAACACTTTCCCGCCTGTAACAATGGGAACGGCGATCTCTGACCGTGTATCGGGCAGCAGTTCGTTAGGCAGCCACGCAGCCTCTTCCGCAACATTTTCAATCAGGATAACTTCATTATTGGCGGCGGCCCGTCCCACCAACCCCCGACCCAGCGGTAAAGCGTGCCCGGAAGCCAACATGGCCTGGCCGGCTTCACCCGTGCCGCCAGCCATTACCAGTTTTTTCTGGGACTTATCAAAAAGGTAAATCTGGGCATAATAGTAACCAAACGCATCCCGCATCTGGTTGACGACTTCAAAAACAAGGCGGTCTACTTCTACAATGGTGGAGAGATGACGGCTGACTTCGGCGCTGGTGGAAAGGGCCTGGGTTCGATTGGCTACGCGATCTTCCAAACTGCCGATGAAATCACGTAACTGGGCGGTCATACTATTGAAGGCCACGGCCAACGTGCCAATTTCGTCCTGGGTTTCTACCGGCGCGCGGCTGTTCAAATCACCTTCGGAGATGTGTACGGCCGTTTCCGTCAGACGGTTAATGGGGCCGGTAATACGCTGGGCCGAATAGGCCGCCAGCACACTGCCAACAATAACCGCCATTAGGCCCAGTACAATACTGGCCCGACGCTGCCTGGCAATAGCGGCAAAAGCGTCCTTTTGATCTTGGTGAACCAACATAGACCAACCCAACTCGTCTACCGACGGCACATAAGAATCCGTCGTAACAGGAGCCATATGGATAATGCTGCGCACACCATCTACCTCTGTTATCATACTTTCGTCAGGATTTTGCCGTAATTGTTCTAAAACCGCCGGGGCCACATTAACCGGTTGTATATGGTCTGCGTTATCCTCACTATCATGTCCATCTTCATAATGGAGGGCTTGATCGCCAAACAACAACCCCACACTAGACCCTGCCCCCAATTCATCGGTTATTTCCAGCAAGGCTAACAATTGATCGAGTGAATAAGCGGTACGCAAAACACCAAGAACACTGTTTGTATCAGCCGTATAAATGGGTACCGCAATAGACAGCGTTACCGCCCCCACCGCGGGATCAAACTGCGGTTTGCCAATATACACGTCCCCTTTACCATCGTTATAGGCCGCCTGCCACCACGCCTCGTCTCCCTGGTAGTAACGGGAGGCCTGGTACGTGCTGCCGGCAATCGCGCCATACTGATCTGTTACCAATATATTCACGTGTTCGGGGAAGGCGCGTTGAAACACTTGCAATGTTCTGGTAGCTGCATTATTCATACTGCGGCTAATGATGGCCGCATCATTAGGAGACGAAACCCATTGCGTATCCAAATTCAGAATTTCATTGAGAATTTCTTCATCACTGCCACTGTAGCTGATATCCTGATTATGCACTAAATTGCGCAAGGTGCTGTCCAGGCTCAACGCCTGCAATACACTTACCTGCTGCCCGAGCAATTTACTGATAGCTGCTGCTTGCGACTGACTGACTGTTTTGAACTCTTGGTTCAGCTGCTTCGTCAATTCCCGGCGGGTAATCACGTTAACGGCAACTGTCGTCAGCAAAACAGTGATTACAACCAGGGTGACGGCAATGGCTATTAGCTTGGTACGTAAAGAATAAATGGGAAATTGCCGCACTATCACGACAAAGGCAATACCAATCATCGCCACGGAAGCAATATAAATCACATAAAGAGCAAAAGGAACGACGTCAGGGCGGCTTTGCGGCCAAAATAAATCCAATAATATAATTGAAATCCCGGCCGCAGAAATGGCAATAATACTGCGGGCAATATACCGGGATGGCAATACTTGACTGGCGATCAAAATCAATATGGCTGTGAAGCCCAGGGTAAGCGGCAAACCAACTTGAGCCAGTTGTGTTGTAAGTCCCAGGCTTAAAGAAAACAAGGCAAAGGAAACTAAACCCACCGCTAACAATACCCGACCCCGTTTAGCCATATAAGCGCCAACGAAGCAAATGGAGGCGATCCCCACTGCGGCAATAGATTTGCCAGGGTTATCTCCTGTTACCAAATCCTGCATAAGCGCCAGGAATGCGACAATCCCAGTAATAACACTTAAAGTCAAAATCAGAAAAAACGCGCGGCGCGTACGTTCTTCTTCAGGTGACGTTCTTTCTGGTTGTTGGTTTGGAATTTCCATGATCTATTACCTATCACCGTTAATCGGTTGCAATTCTTTCGTCTGAGGCTTGCTGAATTGTGGCTCATCCAGGTAAATGAAGGCTTGTAAGCCCAAGGTACGGCCGACTTCTTGCACGGCCGTTTTCAAGACAGACTCCGCATCCACAGCTCCATACACCCGTTCCGAAACCCGGCGCAGGATTTGTTCCTGCTGCACCCGCGCCTGAGAATCTGCCAATAATTGCTGGTTCTGAATAGTTGCCGCTGCCTGGTCAGTTAAGTTTTCAATCTGCCTTACTTCCTTCTCATCAAGATGCAACACATCTTTCGCTTGCCCGGCCAATAGACCGATCCACTGTCCGGCAACTACCAAAGGAAATATAACGGAGCTTCGTATTCCCAGCATATCTACAAGAAATTCACGGGTTTGCTTATTCAAACTTTCACTTAAAGTCAAATCCCCGGTGATAAGCGGTTTATCACGAGAAATGCGGCCAATGTCGGGAAATTGGGCCAGAGGAAAATGCATCTCTGTCGGCAGCGGCATATTTGCCTGCTCCTGCTCCCAAACAGCAATCGCCGACATAAACTCTGGCGGTTCATCCTGCCATGGCTGATCGAACAGCAGGACACTAACCCGATCCATGCGCTGCAAAGCAGTTGAATCAACTAATGCCTGCAACACATCTTCGCTCGTTTCCGCGCGGGTTATCTGGTCACTGGCCGCATACAAGGCTTCCGTCTGAGTGCGGGCCACCTCCGTTTCTTCAAACAATCTGGCTCGTTCCAATGCTTCTGCCACCTGCTGCGAGATACTGTCCAGCAGAGCTTTTTCCTTTTCTGACAAGGTATCAGCATTTTTGACGCCCAGGCCGCCAATAGGCACACCCCGCACGGCCATCGGAGCAATATACACATCATCCGCGTTCCCCTTGGCAGGAATGGGGCTGTCTCCACGGATCGGCTGCACCTGATTTTGGTCAACAGCCACGTAGCCGCTCACGGAACGTTCCGGATTGGTCATAAATGCTTGCCAGCCCTCCCCGGTCATCACTTG
>JALUPA010000740.1 GCA_027054335.1 Ardenticatenaceae bacterium | reverse complement strand
GCACAATGTCATGCAGTTGTTAATTGCAGACCGGTACTTGCTCAACATCAGAGGGCTAATGCCCATACCGGCTACCTATAATTTCACAAGTACCAAAACCTATCTGGAAAATCTTGGCCTGCAATTCGGATTGGTGATAAATTTCGGGCGGAGAGAATTGCAAATCTACGGTATCACACCTGTATCAGACCACAGATAGGGAAATCCCACAGATTTTCTTATTTATCTGTGGGACCTCCTATCCGTGATCAAAAAAAGGATTTATGTCAGAAATAACGTTACGAGAAAGTCAGATAATCGTAGATGAGTGGGTACGGACGATTGGGGTGCGCTATTTTTCGGAGTTGACGAATACGGCCGTACTCATGGAAGAAGTTGGCGAGTTAGCCCGCATCATGGCCCGCACCTACGGCGACCAGAGCTTCAAGAAATCTGACGAACAGTACGATTTAGCCGACGAGATGGCCGACATCCTCTTTGTTCTTATCTGCCTGGCCAACCAGACCGGCGTAGACCTAACCGCCGCCTTTACCAAAAACATGAAGAAAAAGACGCAGCGGGACAAAACCCGTCATGCAAATAATCCAAAATTGAAAACGTGAAGACGTGATGCGTGATGCGTGAAAACGCCCTCACGCATCACGCATCACACATCACGAATCACGAGGAGAAAACAATGCCTATTGACGTATCCCAGGCGCTCGGCTATCAGCTTAAACCGGCCGATTTTGTCTACAACCAGCGGGACGTGAGCCTGTACGCCCTCTCCATTGGCGCGGGGATGAATCCCACAGACCCGGAGGAGTTGAAGTTTGTCTATGAGTTAAACGGGGCCGGATTTTACGCCTTCCCCACTTTTGCCGTTACCTTCCCTTTTGCCGTTTTCTGGCAGATTACGGAAGTGCCGGGGCTGGTTTTTAACCCGATGTTGTTGCTGCATGGCGAACAATATCTGGAATTGAAACGGCCGTTACCCCTCCAGGCCACCATCACCAACCACGCCCGCATCAGCCAGATATACGACAAAGGCTCCGGCGCCCTCATCCTGGTAGACGTCTCCAGCGTAAACGAAAACGGTGAGGAAGTGGCCTTCAACCAGTCCAGCATCTTCATTCGCGGATTGAGTGGCTTCGGCGGTGAGCGCGGCCCCTCCGGCAAGATCAACCTGCCCCCGGAACGGCCGCCAGACGCCATTCACAGCGAACAAACCATGCCCAACCAAACTCTCCTCTATCGCCTCTCCTCCGGCGATCCCAACCCCCTGCACGCCGATCCGCAAATGGCTGCGTTGGGCGGCTTTGACCGGCCTATTCTACACGGCCTTTGCACCTTCGGCTTTGCCGCCCGCGCCGTCCTGCGCCAGTTTGGCGGCAATGACCCGGCCCGCTTCAAGAGCGTCAAAGTGCGCTTCAGCAAACACGTCTTCCCCGGCGAAACCATCATCACCGAAATGTGGCAGGAATCGGCCAATCGTATTATCTTTCAGACAAAAGTGAAAGAGCGGGGGGATGTAGTGTTGAGTAATGCGGCTGTAGAATTAGCTTGAAACAGGGAGGTTGAAGATGGCAAAAACCAAAAAACATCTGCGCAAACGCAGCAAACGTAAAGGTACAAAGAAAAGCACCGGAGGAACGTCGGGCAAAATCAGTCTGTCCGCTTTACGGAATGCCGGTAGCTGGCCTTTGCTGGAATGTCTCATCAACGCTGAATGGGAAGAAACGACACAAATCACCCAATGGATAGTCGCCCGCCGTTCACCGGCCGGAGCAGTGGCCGTTGGCGTCTGCCTGATTGATCTGGCCTGTCTGGGCGTCAAAAGCGCGTATGGCAGCATCTTCACCAGTGAACGTGAATACCGGCAAGGGCTGCGCGCCGACTTGACTTCACGGCAATCAATGGTCGAGATCGAACTGGACTGCGCCGCTAAAATTGTGCAGGTAGCGGTAGAATATGCCAAAAAATTGGGTTTTCGGCCGGACAAAGACATCAAACAAGCGTTGGCTGTCATGGGCGAAACTCACCCGGAACAATGCGACACAAATGTCCCTCTGGGTGGGCCAGATGGCAAACCCCTGTTCATCGCCGGGCCTTATGATAATCCAGAACGGATCATTCGCATTCTGGAAAGAAAGGTAGGGCCAGGGAATTATGATTATATTATGCCTCTTGACCCGGACACCATTCTTTTTGCCGA
>JALUPA010000739.1 GCA_027054335.1 Ardenticatenaceae bacterium | reverse complement strand
GCCAACTACTTTATCAACCGCTTCAGCAGCGGTTTTGTAGAAGGCTTGAACAATAAGATTAAGACGATTAAGCGGCGCTGCTATGGGATTTCGCGCATTGACCATCTGTTTCAGCGTATCTATTTAGCCTGGAAGGGTATCGCCTTTTTGCATGAAGACCCCCATATATGGACTTTCCCCGCGAATTCCCAAAGAGCCAAAAAAGCAAACAGCCGCCAGGATTGGCGCGGCGGCCCCTTTTTCCATTCCTGCTTCCAGGGAGGCTCGTGCTGCCAATGCCGCCAGTGTCGTCCGCCGATAGAGAAGAACAACCTGCCCAGCAAAAACAGGGGGATCAGGCAAAACAGCATCAGACCAAACAGAGGGAAGAGGAACAAACCAAAGCCATGCCGGGCATACGGCCGTACCGGGCCAAATTGGGGCGGCGCTGTCTGGATAGTGTTAAGGCGGCCTGCGTCCAGGCCGTTCCCTAGCGTTGACCGCCCGTCAAACCCAAAAAACCTAAACCAAATAATCGTCTCATAAACATTTTCATCGCTACTTGGCGCACCTGCGCCTGAATGTCGGTTAATGCTTACAGGATGCGGCAAAAATGTGGAGGAATTGTAAATTTGTGGGGGAGAGATGGTGAAAATATGAAGGCATTTGCCGGTTACCGCCCGACACCGGTAAACTTACGGCCATGAATTGGATAAAATCGAGCAAATTTATCTTGTTGGCAGTTGTTTTATTGTTTGTCATAGGGTTGGCCGGTCAGAACACAGCTGCCTCACCCCCGCATATCCCCGCGCAGCAGCCGGTAGACGCCCGCTTTGGCGTCATCGAGAGTTACGCCAACCCAACCGAGGCCAACAATCTGGGCGCGGCCTGGACGCGGGTGCGCTTCCATTGGGCCGAAGTGCAGGCGGGCGGCCCCGGAACCTGGACGCCATCTGTCAGTGAGGCGCAGATTAACGGGGAGATTGGCAACGGCCGTACCGTCGTCGGTCTGCTCATTGGCGTGCCGGATTGGGCCTGGGACGGCGGGCTGCCCGCCGGGTTGTGGCTGCCCTACAATGACCCCAACAACACCTGGGGCAACTACGTGCGCGAGGCTGTTTCCCGGTACAACGGCCGTATCAACCACTGGATCATCTGGAACGAACCGGATATTGGTGACCCCAACGCCCCCGGCTATACCTGGCCCGGTTCCGTCGAAGATTTCTTCCAGTTACAGCGCGTCGCCTACCTCGTCGCCAAAGAAACCAATCCCAACGCCGTCATCCACCTGCCTGCCTTCACCCACTTCTGGGACCCCAACTACATTTACAACTTCCTGGACGTGGTGGTGGCCGACCCGGCGGCAGCGGACAACAATTATTACTTTGATGTCGTGACCGCCCATCTCTACTTCCAGCCGGACGCCATCTACAACCTCATCCAACAGTTTTACGGCGCGGTAGGCAGCCGGGGCATCCCCTGGAAACCGCTCTGGCTGGTGGAAACCAACGCCCCCCCCATTGACGACCCCGCCTGGCCTGTCTCCAACTATACCTTCAAGGTGACACAGCAGGAACAGGCTGCTTTTATTCCCCAGGCGCTGGCTTCTGCTCTGGCTGCCGGGGCGCAGCGTATTGCCCTCTACAAACTACAGGATACGCCGGGCGACGAAGCGGCCAACCCGGAACCGTTTGGCCTGCTGCGTATGGACGGTTCCCGCCGCCCCGCATTCAGTACCTATCAGGTGGCGATCCGCTATCTGGCCGGAATGCAAGGAGTGAAGCGGGAACGTTGGGACCACGTAGGGCAAATTCGGCTAAATCAGGGCAGCTACGCGACGACGGTTTTGTTCTCCCGCCTGCCCGCGCCGCAGACGGCCGAAGTGGCGGCAACGGCCAATACGGCCGTTCTCGTAGACCAGTGGGGCAGCCGCCGCTCCATTTCCGCCCAAAACGGCGTCTTCACGGTAGATTTGCCGGGCGCACTCTGCACGCAAACGGCCGGGGATTACTGTATGATTGGCGGCGAGGTGTTCTACCTGGTGCAGGCGAATGAGGGCGGTTCCCTCCCCGGCGCGCCGCCGGTGGGAGGCGCACCCCCGCCGGCCAATGCCCCGGCCACCGCCACGACCGATCCCGACGCACCGACCAACACGCCGGCCCCCACTGACGCGCCGGAAGCAACGCCGACGCCGGAAGTGACCGACACTCCCACAGC
>JALUPA010000738.1 GCA_027054335.1 Ardenticatenaceae bacterium | reverse complement strand
GCGTTTGTGCCCTCGCGGGCTGACCCTCCAGTGGACAAAAAGCGATTGGCGCATGGCTTTCGTTGTGCTTTGGTCCCTGTCAACTATTTCGATTTATGTTAATGTGCAAATGTGTGTTAATTCAACAGCCTTAAATAGTATACGTGCCTGGGCGAATCGGGATAAATGGAGTACGCTCACACACAATCAGTATGGTTTTTCAATAGATTATCCAGCGAATTGGCTTCACGAAACTTTTGGAGATCGAGGATCAAAAAACTTACATGAATTGAAAGCATCTATAAACACTCGTCCATTAGGCCCCCTTGGGCCAAATAAGGCTCTCTGGATTCATTGGATACCGATGGAAAATCCAACATTAGAGAAAGCTGTAGATTGGGGGGTAGAGAAATTTTCTCGGTATGAGGGAGTGACTTCTGATTTAGAAGAAGTAATCGTTGGTACAGAGAATTATCCTGCTTGGAAACGTTCATTTCAATATACACACAGTTCGGCTAAACGTATTCATTACTATGTTGTAAATGAAAGAGGTGCTTTCATTTTAGAATTTTATCTAAGAGACGAAAAACTTGAAGCTGACACGAAACCAATATTTGATAGAATGTTGACCTCATTTCAAATGTTTGAACCAACAACTACCGTAGAAAATGGATGGGAAAAATAAAATGTCACCGCTTTTGGGATTTATTGCAGGTGTGTTGGTTTTGTACGCGCCTTCCATAGTTTTATTGAAAACCAATGCACAATTATTCACGCAGGAATTGACTGAACAATATCCAGACAAAAAGTGGGTGCGCTATGTTTCAATTGGCTGGCCGGTATTGTGGATATTGTTATATTTGTTAGGCATAATGCCTTTTCTGCTGCGATCTAGTGGTTGGCAACTATATCTTGTAACTTATCTGTTTTTTGGCGGTATTGCCTTGGGGTACGGTGTCGTTGAAGTTTTAAGCGGTGTATCTATTTTGCCGGCTCGTCGAGTAATTTACCTGCCAGGCAACTTTTCCAGACGTATGGGCTGGATACGTATTGGTCTCGTCTTGATTGCAGGGATTCTTCCTGTGATTCTCTGGTCTTCTTGAGCTATCTTTGACGGCGTGATTTTCTTAAATTGCTAAAATGCAATCTGAAAACTGTCCTCCATTGTATCAAACTACACCGGACTGTTTACAGTACCGCCCAAAACGCATACGGGGAAAGCGGCCCTTCCAACACGGCCCAGGCCATGGCAGATTGCGGCTGGAACTGTTGGTACGCATCCGGGCAGTTCGGCCCGGCCGGGGCGCGGCGAGGGTACGTCAAACGGCCGGCCGGGGCGCGGCCGTTGGCCAAACCGGCCCTGCAAACCACGCCCCCGCTCAGCGTGACCGTCATCACCTACGAGTATGATCCGCTTTACCGCCTCACCACAGCCAGCTACACCGGCGGCATTACCGCCGCGTATAACTACGCCTACGACGCTGTGGGCAACATGACCACCTATACCGAAACTGCCGGAACGAACACCACCAGCGTCAACCGGACGTTCAACGCCGCCAACCAGCTAATTGCGGCGACGGATACCCAATTGGGCACAACCAGCTATTATTATGACGCCAACGGCAACCTGACCCGCATCCTGCCGCCAGGTGTCAACGCCGGGGAGGAGGGTGAACAAACCTACGGTTACAACCAGCGCAACTTGCTTACCGGCAGCACAGTTGGCACAGGGAGCGGTGTGTATGATCCTGTTGCCGGCTACCTTTACAACGGCGACGGCCGCCGCGTCCAACAAATAGATTACAGCGGCGCGCAGCCCGTCACCACCACCTATCGCAACGACAACCTCGGCCTCTCCCAGGTACTCATTGCCGATAATGGCGTTACTCAAACCGCCAACCTGTACGGCCTTGATCTCATCAGCCAGGACAACGGGACGCAAACCCGCACCCTGCTGGCCGACGGATTAGGCAGTGTCCGTCAAGAAATGGCGGGTGGCGCCATCCAAACAGCGACCACCTACGAACCGTATGGCAGTGTGCTGGCCCAAACCGGAAACAGCAACACCACCTACGCCTTCACCGGCGAGCAGTTTGACGGCAGTACAGGCTTACTCTACCTGCGGGCGCGGTATTACAATCCCGGCCTGCGCCTGTTTATGGGCCGGGACCCGTGGCGGGGGAGTTTGTGGCGGCCGTCTACCTTGCATGGTCTCAGT
>JALUPA010000737.1 GCA_027054335.1 Ardenticatenaceae bacterium | reverse complement strand
GCGGTGCGGCGGCCTCCGGCGCCGTATTGCTGCCGCAAGCGGCCGTAAATACGGCGATTAGGAGTAGTAAAATTGTAAAAACAGTCTTGTAAATCTTCATTTTTATTAAAAACCTCTTCTTAAATATAGTGACTACAACGAATTTTAAGGAGGGAACGAATGGAAAAGTGTAGCCATATGTTCCTTTTTCGTTATAGGCTGACCGAAAAAGTATGCTTAAATGCTGGGGTTGCGGTTTTCTGACCGCGCCCCGGCGGCGTAGCCGGAAAAGCGGGCTGCCGGGGAAATTTTAGAAGAGGGGGGCAGCGGGAGGTTTGTCAAACAGGGGCAAAAATATCTCGGAGGGAAGGGATGTGATTATGATTGTTTTTTGGATAAGTTCGCCAGACGGCCGTAACAAGCCGCCATAATCGGGCATCACAAAAGGGGCGCCTACACTCAGCAGGAAATTGTCTTGTGTAGGCAGTGAGTAAAGGGAGATGACGCCTTTTCGGGCAAAGCGGGCCAGTGTGTTGTCTGTGGGCGTCGGGTAACCCGGTAAATAGGCGTGCGGATGGTCGGCCCAGTCAGGCTGGAGAGGACCGACGAATAAATGTGTGTGGGTGGGCAGGGCTAAATACCAATGATTGGCAAACTGGGGCAGAATGAGATTGCTGATGACGATGATGATCAGCAGGCAGTAAGCGATATAGGGGGACGGTTTACGGCCGTTTTTCGTAGAATGGGGTAAAACGCCAATCATAAAAGCAATCTCTTTAGGACAACGGTTTGGGAGTGTCAGTCCAGCAAGTTTTCCCAAGATTAACCGGTCTTCCTTTACAAATTTCTTACGAGTATACCGGATAAATTCCATTTTGCTCCCATGGAAACGCAGGGTACACTCGGGGGAATGATACAGAAGGTTTCCCATCTGGGGGCAATTTACGCGCAACATTTTAAGATATGGACGGCCGTACAATTCCAGTACCGGGTGGCCATGGTCATCTGGCTGTTGGGGCTGGTACTGGAGCCGGTCATCTTCCTGGTGGTGTGGACCAATGTGGCCGAGGCCAATGGCGGCGCAGTGGGTGGTTATGATGAGGCCGGTTTTGCCGCCTATTTTATCGCTACGATGATTGTCAATCACCTGTGCTTTAACTGGCATATGTGGGAGTATGATTACCAGATTCGCCAGGGAAAGTTGTCGCCGCGCTTGTTACGGCCGTTGCACCCCATCCACGCCGACATTGCCGAAAACCTCAGTTACAAAGTGATTACCCTTATCGTTATCATTCCCACCACTGTCGTTCTCATCATCCTCTTTCAACCAGCCTGGAACCCGGTACTCTGGTCGCTGGCAGCCTTTATTCCTGGCGTGATTATGGCCTTTTTCATCCAGTTTTTGCTGGGCTGGGCGTTAGCCATGTCCGCTTTCTGGACGACGCGGGTGATGGCCCTGAACCGGATGTATTTTTTGGGCAAATTGTTTTTTTCCGGGCAGATGGCTCCCTTAACTTTGCTGCCGCCGCTGTTGCAAAGCATAGCCCGCTTTCTCCCCTTTCCCTGGATGATTTACTTCCCCGTACAGCTTCTTCTGGGCGCTTTGACGCTAGAGGAAGCTGTTCGTGGTCTGCTGATGCAGCTTTTGTGGGTGTTGCTTGGCCTGACGGCCGTAAAACTCATCTGGCAGGCCGGCGTCAAGCGATATGCCGCCTTTGGCGCGTGATATTAGGAGCGCCCGGCACGGGATGTTGAACTTATCATTGCCAAAGCCGTTTACCCCGTGCCCGGCATTTGCGGCAAAACTATGAACACTATCCGTATTATCTTCACCTATTTCCGCCTGGGCGCCTTAAACGAACTGGAGTACCGGGCCAACTTCTTTGTCCAGATTTTTGAGTCCATACTGGGCCTGGTTGTGGCTGTGGGCGGCCTGGTGGTGGTCTTCGGCCATACGGAAGCATTAAATGGCTGGTCGCCTGACCAATTGTTGGCGCTGGTGGGAATTTATATTTTGGTAGGCGGCCTGATTAACCTGATCATCCGGCCCAGTCTGGAACGGTTTATGCAAGACGTGCGGGAGGGAACGCTGGATTTTACCTTAACAAAACCAGCCGATTCCCAACTGCTGGTCAGCATTCAGCGGGTGGAAATCTGGAAGCTGGTGGATGTGGTTCTGGGATTGGCGGTAATTGGGATTGCTTTGGGACGGTTGGGGGAG
>JALUPA010000736.1:10391-45829 GCA_027054335.1 Ardenticatenaceae bacterium | reverse complement strand
CTCATCCCCCCAGCCTACACCTCAACGCAACCACCTGACCACGGAAGAATACACACAAGGCGTTTTGTCTGGCAGCCGGGCCGTGCTGGCCCGCGCTATTACCCTGATTGAGAGCAACGCACCGCGCCACTTTGACCAGGCCCAGGCACTGCTGCACCAAATCCTGCCCCATACCGGCCGCGCCATCCGCGTAGGCATTACCGGCGTGCCGGGGGCGGGCAAAAGCACCTTGATTGAAACGCTAGGGGTGATGTTGTGCCAAAAGGGGCATAAAGTGGCAGTTTTGACCGTTGATCCTACCAGTTCCGTCAGTCAGGGCAGCATTTTGGGGGACAAGACGCGGATGGAGAAATTGTCGCAAGAGGAGAAGGCGTTTATACGGCCGTCCCCCACCGGCGGCGCATTAGGCGGCGTCGCCCGCAAAACCCGCGAAGCAATGCTCCTATGTGAAGCGGCCGGATTTGACGTCATTCTGGTGGAAACCGTGGGTACAGGACAAAGCGAAATCGCCGTGCGCAGCATGGTAGACTTTTTCCTTTTGCTGCTGGTTCCCGGTGCGGGGGATGAGCTGCAAGGCATCAAAAAAGGGGTGGTGGAACTGGCCGACGCCATCCTCATCAACAAGGCGGACGGGGAGAACCAAATCCGGGCGCAGGCGGCGCGGGTAGAGTATAATCGGGCGCTACATTACCTCACTCCAGCGACGGCCGGCTGGCGCACCTGCGCCTACACCGGTTCCGCCCTGACCGGAGCGGGCATTGAGTATCTTTGGGCTGTCATTGAACAGTTCCGGGAGAAGACGACCGCTTCCGGCGTATGGCAGGAGCGGCGGCGGGAACAGGCGCGAGAATGGCTGCATAGTTTGCTGGCCGAGCAGTTACATGAGTGGTTTTACGGGCTAACGGCCGTCCAGCAATCCTTACCCCAAATCGAACAAGCCGTCATGGCCGGCGCCCTGCCGGCAACGGCTGCCGCCCGTCGGCTTTTCCAAATCATGCAAAATTTTACATCAGGACAAATAAAAAATGACAACCTTAAAAATTATTGACGGACACAACGACACCTTTTTACGCCTCTACCAAAGTGAAATGAAAGGCTACACTCGCTCCTTTTTTGGGCGAAACAAAGAAGGCCACCTGGATTACCCCCGCGCTGTGGAGGGCGGTCTGGCGGGCGGCTTTTTTGCCGTCTTCCTACCCAACAAAAAACGCAAAGAGGGCGAGACGCCCACCCCGGCAGAAGATGGCACACTCAGCTACCAGGTTCCCCTGCCCCAACCCCTCAAACAAAATTACGCATCCCGGCAGGCGATAGCGATTACCTCCCGCATCATTCGGGCGGAAGAGGCGTCAGAAGGACAGATAGAAATTGTGCGGAATACGGCAGCGCTGAAAAGTTGTCTGGAGGACGGCCGTTTAGCCATCATTCTCCACTTTGAAGGGGCGGAAGCCATTGACAAGAATTTTGACGCCCTGCACGTGTATTATGCCGCCGGGCTGCGCTCTTTGGGCTTAGTCTGGAGCCGCCCCAACCGGTACGCCACCGGCGTGCCCTTTAACTACCCCGATTCGCCGGACATCGGCCCCGGCCTGACCGATTTGGGCAAGGCGCTGGTAAAAGAATGCAACCAGCTTGGCATAATGCTTGATCTGTCCCATCTGAATGAAAAAGGGTTCTGGGACGTGGCCGCCCTGACGGATGCGCCGCTGGTTGCCACCCATTCCAACGCCCACGCCCTCTGCCCCGTGCCCCGCAATCTGACGGACAAGCAGTTGGACGCGATTGGCGAGTCGGGCGGCATGGTAGGCATCAATTTTCACGTGGGATTTTTGCGGGAGGACGGCCGTTTTGACCAGGAAACTTCTCTCAGCGAAATTGTGCGCCACCTGACCTATATCGCTGAACGTATCGGCGTAGACCACGTCGGTTTTGGCTCTGATTTTGACGGGGCCACTATGCCGGACGATCTGGGTGACGTGACCGGCCTGCCCCGCCTGGTTGCCGCCTTACGTGACGCCGGTTTTGACGAGGCCGATCTGCGTAAAATTACCCACGAGAACTGGCTGCGCGTCCTGCGCCGGAGTTGGAGGTGAAGGAGCGAGAGGACGAGACGCCGGTGATCATCAGCCGAAAACGTCGTTTCCCGGCTCATCTTGCCCGTCAGCAAACCACTGGGCAGGGGCACACGGGCCAGAATGCCCACCTGCACCTCTTGAGTCAGATGGAAGAATAGTTCCGACGGCCGTTGCCGGAAAATGTTGTATCCGGCGGCTATATGCGGATTGAGGCGGCAGCCGGCTTTGGCAGCCACGTACACTTTTTCGGAACGGTCTTTGAGGACCTGGGCAATCAGGCGTTCGCTACGGCCGTCGCTATACACATCGGCCGTATCTATAAAATTGCTGCCTTGGTCTACGGCCGTGTGCAGTGCAGCCAGAGCATCTGCTTCACTCCCAGAATACCATCAGAAATTGCACTGTACGCCCAATCAGGGCCACCGGGTCTGCCCTAAATTCAGGTCAATCATCAGCGACGATGTACCCCCACCACAAAATCTGCTCCGATGATGACGTCCATCTCGTGCAGCATATCATTATCCCAGCACTCTCCCGGTACGTCGGAGAGGCACCAGGCTGAACCATCTTACTGCACCCGGTGAGATGAGAGAATTTTGAACCGCGTCTGGTATGCGTTATAATCTTCCGTTGCTTGACAGCACGACGTTTTCGGCGCGACGGCCGTCAGGCAAAATCAATTTTCGGAGGATAACATGACTTTAACTACAGTCGAAAAAGCCGAGCTTTTCGAGAAGTACGGAACCCATGAAGGGGATACCGGCTCACCAGAGGTACAAATTGCCATTTTCAGCGCCCGCATTGCGCAATTGCAAGAACACCTCAACTATCACAAAC
The DNA here is from genome assembly GCA_027054335.1 of Ardenticatenaceae bacterium. Lineage (GTDB taxonomy): Bacteria > Chloroflexota > Anaerolineae > Promineifilales > Promineifilaceae > JAJRTP01. The sequence goes on along the minus strand of JALUPA010000736.1, from coordinate 42,917 downwards.
ACGATGAAAGCTCCCGCCGGGGCTTACTCCTGCTAGTCGGTAAACGGCGTCGTTTACTGGCCTACCTGCGTAAAAATCACCCGGAACGGTATCGCAAAATCCTGAAAGAACTGGGATTACGTCGTTAATGTGGTAGACCTGATAAGTTTTACCACTTGTCAGGTCTTAAAATAAAACTTATTGGTTTTGGAGATGGGCGAGGTTTTAGGAATTGGGTATTGCCCCATACAAATCGGTTTGTATGAGTCAGTCCCCAGTCCCTAATCCCCACCTCCAAATGTAAAAAGCAGCAAGTTGCAAGTTGCCCAGTTGCAGGATAATGGTCAGTTTTCCATTGCGTTATTCTGCCACTTTGCCACTCTGTCATTTGCCGCTTCATAATGGAGATTTTTAACCATGGCAGAAGAAATTACTTTTTCCGCAAAAGTCGGTGAAGAAGAAATCATCATCGGCACTGGCAAGCTGGCCCAACAGGCCGGCGGGGCTGTTACCATCCGTGTGGGCGATTCCCTGCTGTTGGCTACAGCCACTATGTCCAAATCACCCCGCGAAGGGTTGGACTTTTTCCCGTTAAGCGTAGATTTTGAAGAAAAAATGTACGCCGCCGGCCGTATCCCCGGCAGCTATTTCCGGCGTGAGGGGCGGCCCACCACAGAATCCATTCTCATTGCCCGTCTGACCGACCGGCCGTTACGCCCCTTGTTCCCCGATGGGATGCGCAATGAAGTGCAAATCATCACCACCACCCTCTCCTCCGATGGCGTCCATCACCTGGACATCATGGCTGTCAATGGCGCCAGCGCCGCTCTGCACATTTCTAACATCCCCTGGAATGGCCCTATTGCCGCCGTGCGCGTAGGTTATATCAACGGCCGTCTGGTCGCCAACCCCACCTTACAAGAGATGGAAGAAAGCATCCTGGACTTACGCATGGCCGGTACCAAAGAAGCCATTATTATGGTAGAAGCCGGAGCCAACGAAGCGCCGGAAGCCTTGATGGTAGACGCCCTGCAATTCGGCCACGAAGCCATGCAGCCCTTCATCCAGTTACAGGAAGAAATGCGGGCAGCCGTTGGCAAGCCGAAAACAGAAGTAGAACTCAAAGAACTGGACCCGGCCGTAGTAGCTGCTGTTACCGAGCAATTCGGCGCGCAAATTACAGAAGTGATGACCAGTTACACCGACCGTACAGCCCGCAATGAAGCGATGAGCACCCTGCGCGAGCAAATTGTAGAACATTTCACCGCGATGGAAGTGAGTGAAGATAAAGAACCGTTTTCCCCCAGCGACGTGCGTCAGGTTATCTCCAAAATTCAAAAGAAAGCGGTACGCGACCACATTTTGTATGACGGCGTGCGCCCCGACGGCCGCGACTATGTTACGATACGGGAGTTGTCTGCTGAAGTCGGCCTCAGCCCCCGCGCTCATGGTTCCGGCCTTTTCAGCCGCGGCGAGACACAAGTGCTGTCCATAGCCGCGCTGGGCACGCCCCGTGAAGCGCAAAAACTGGAAGGGTTGACTACCGAAGAAACCCGGCGCTACATGCACCATTACAACTTCCCGCCCTTCTCCACCGGCGAAACCTGGTTCCTGCGCGGCCCCAAACGGCGGGAAATTGGGCATGGGATGCTGGCCCAAACGGCCGTGCGCCCCATGATTCCCGACGAAGACGAATTCCCCTACACCATCCGCGTCGTCTCCGAAGTATTATCCTCCAACGGCAGCACCAGCCAAGCCAGCGTCTGCGCTTCCAGCCTGGCCCTGATGGACGCCGGCGTACCCATCAAACGTCCCGTTGCCGGTATTGCTATGGGCTTGGTCACTGACGGCGAAAAATTTGCCGTCCTGACCGACATCCAGGGCATGGAAGACCACTTGGGCGACATGGACTTCAAAGTAGCCGGTACCAGCGAAGGCATCACCGCCCTGCAAATGGACATCAAAATCGGCGGCCTCTCCAAAGATCTGATGTCCCAGGCGTTAGATCAGGCGCACGAAGCCCGGATGCAAATTCTGGACGTGATGCTGGACACCATCCCCGCCCCGCGTGAGGAAATGAGTCCCTACGCCCCCCGGATGCTCACCATCAAAATCAACCCCGAAAAAATCGGCGCGATCATCGGCAAGGGCGGCGCTACCATTCGCAGCCTGGAAGAAGATTACGAAGTTTCCGTGGACATCCAGGATGACGGCACAGTCTTTGTAGCCGGCGTAGATGGCGTTAAAGCGGAAGAAGCGCTGGAAAAAATCAAAGCTATCACCGAAGATCCGGAACTGGGCCACATCTACTCTGGCAAGGTAGTACGTATCACCGATTTCGGCGCGTTCATCGAGTTTATCCCCGGCACGGATGGTCTGGTGCACATCTCCCAAATCTCTTCAGACCATTTGAAGCGTGTAGAAGACGCCCTGCAAATTGGGGATGAAGTCATGGTTATGGTGACGGATGTAACCCCGGAAGGCAAAGTACGCCTCTCCCGCAAAGCAGTTCTGGAAGGAATGACCCTGGAAGAAGCCCGCAATGATGACCGGCCCAGCGGCGGCCGTTCCGGTGGCCGGGGTAAGCGCGGCGGTGGCCGGGATCGTCGTAGCGGCGGTGGCCGGCGGCGTTAAGACGTGAAAACGTGATGCGTGATGCGTGGTTTTTCTCACGTATCACGCATCACGCATCAAAAAACAACCATGAGTAAACCACAAGAAGAAGAATTTGAACTGGACATGCTGTCCGAAACTGAAAACTTTGCCGTCTGGCGCAGCCAGGATGAGAACGGGTATATCTACCACGTCGAACTGGGTAGCATTACTCTGCATCTGGTAGGTGAAGAATGGCAGGAGTTCCTGGATTTGATTCAGGGTGCAGAATGAAATCAGCCGCAGATTACGCGGATTTTGCAGGATTGATTTATCAAAAATCCGCACTAATCCGCGTAATCCGCGGCAGAAAGCATTGAAATTTAGATATACTCAATCCTCAATCTTCCCACTGGTACTTTCCGCTTACAGATTCATCCCTCCAAAACCGCTACAATTCCCCCAACACTAAAAACTGCTACACTGCACACAGGAGTACCAGATGAGTCTGCAACCCTCCACAGATGCCGTCCCCATGATTCGGGACATGGCGGCGCAAAACCGGCCGCGGGAACGTTTGATGACGGTGGGGGCTACGGCCGTATCCACCGCTGAATTATTAGCCATCATCCTGCGCACCGGCAGCGGCGGTGAAAACGTCCTGCGCCTGGCCGAACGGCTGCTGGCCGCCTTTCAGGATTTGCCCGGCCTGTCCCGCGCCACCATTGCCGAACTGATGCAAGTCAAAGGCATCGGCCCGGCCAAAGCCGTAGAAATCAAAGCTGCCCTGGAAATCGGCCGTCGCCTGATGGCCGCTGCCCCCCAGGAAAAACCGGTTGTTTCCTCCCCGGCCGACGCCGCCAACCTGCTCATGTCCGAGATGACCTTCCTGGAAAAAGAACATCTGCGCCTGGTGCTGCTGGACACGCGCAACAAGGTTTTGAGCACACCGACCATCTACGTAGGCAGTCTCAACACCTCCGTCGTGCGCGTCAATGAACTGTTTCGCACTGCCATCAAGGAAAATGCCGCTGCTTTTATCGTGGCTCACAACCATCCCTCCGGCGACCCTTCGCCTTCCCCCGAAGACATCCACGTAACGCGCCAGATTGTCCAGGCCGGCAAAATACTGGACATTGGCGTGCTGGATCACATCATTATCGGCCGTCACCGCTACGTTTCCCTGAAGGAACGCGGCTTGGGGTTTGATTAACCGGCAAAGTTACAAGGTTGCCACACAGCCAAAGCCCTTTTGACATCTTATAACAATAGGGTAGGATTCTGCCTCTATACCAAACCGCATAAATGAACAAGGACTGAGGTTTTATGGCGCGGAATGAAATTTTGCTAAATGGAGCGATGGGAAAGCCGTTCCAGCCGTACCGGGATGACAATAAGTTGATTACGGCCGTCGCCTGGGCGCCCTGGTGGCTGGAGGCGGCCAAAACCGACCCGGACTGGAAAAATCGCCGTCCTGTTTTCAACCCCTACACGCTGGATAATAACCTGACCCAGCAAATCAGCACTCCCTGGGGCACGCACACCGCCGGATTGTGGCAGCAAGTCCCCTCGGTGGCGGGTAACAGCTACGAATTGACGGGGGAAGGCATGGCCTGGTCCAGTGAAGACCCCTCCCCCGGCAGCCATTTGGAACCAAGCGACGTTAATTTGCAGGTGGGCATTGATCCCACCGGGGGCCTGGACCCGGAAAGCCCGCTGATCGTCTGGGGAGACGCAGCCCAGCCGCTGAGCCGTTGGGAAACGCTGCGGGTGCAGGCAGAAGCAGAAGCAGCCGTCATTACCGTTTATGTCAAGTCATCTCCCAAGTTACCCAAACGACAGCAGTCTGTTTTCTGGCGGAACGCCTTTTTACGGCCGATTGGCCGGCACAAACGGGGCGTGAACATCGTGGGTGTGGGAGATACACACATTGCCCTGACGCCGGAATACCCGGAACCGGGGGATATGGTGGAGGTGACGGTAGCATCCAACCGGGAACACAAATTTGTGGAACTGTTGGCGCAAAAGCCAGATGAGGGTTTGACGGCCGTCCAATTCAAAGGCGCGGCGGTGGATGGCGACCGCTATCTGTGGCGTTATACCTTCAAAACAGACCAGGACGGCCTGTACGAACTGCGCTTCGCCGGGGACAGGGGGGCGCGTCTGCTGGCGCTGCGTTTACTGCGCGTGGCGCGGGACGCCCAACTGGTTCCCAGCGGTTCGGCCCGGTTCACTTACCAGAAGGTGTACGTGCTGCTACCCCCAACGGCGGATAAAAAATGGTTTGAGGCGGCGGCCAGAGGGGCTTTTGACGGCCGTTACACCATCGGCTTTTCCGCCGATGACGCCGGTATCGGCGATTTCCAGAGCAAACACGTCCTGGCCGTCAATCCGCATCATTGGCCGGACGTACTCACCGCGTCCTGGTTCAAACAGCATTATCCGGGGGTGCAGTTTACGGCCGTGGCCGTCAGCGCACCGGAGGATTTGGAGGCGTGGCTGCGGGAATGGGCAGCAGAGTAATCACCCCGTGTGAATAACCCGATGACAATGATATTTGACCGCCTTAAACAACCCGGCTGGCTGCCGGATATTATTGCCATTCTGCTATTGCTGCTCGGAATCACCTTTTTCCATTGGCGGGGCATTCAACCCGGATACATATTTTTGCCGGTCGACGCAGCTAACCAAAATGTACCCTGGCAGCAATCCCGCACCGACAATTTACAAAATCCGCTTATTGCCGATCCTCTGTATATATATTTTCCTTTTGCCAATATAACAACGTCTCTCTGGCAAACTGAAGGAAAATTACCTCTGTGGAATCCTTACATCCTGTCCGGCCATCCCGCGTTGGCCGATCCTGTGCACCAACCCTTTTACCCACTTATTCCGCTATTAAGTTTGTGGCTGGGGGCGGCGCGCGCCTTCTCCCTGGCTCTGTGGGGGCAGCTGTGTTTAGCAGCCTTGCTGACTTACGGCTGGCTGCGAATATCCCGGTTCAAATGTATTCCGGCTCTGGCCGGCGCGTTCACCTATGCTCTTGGCGGCTACCTGGTAACGTGGTTTGAAACCACTTTCTGGTTAAGCAGTCTCAGTTTGTTCCCCGGTATTCTCTTGCTGTTCCAGGCGGCGTTAAAAACCAAAAAAGTTGTGTTTGTGGCCGCTGCTGCCGGCCTGACCGCCCTGGCTTTTATGGGAGGGCAAATTCAATTTACCGTGGCGTTTATTCTTTTTCTGGGGGCGTATGCGCTAGGGCAAGCGGGAAATTGCAGGCGTCGGGGTGAAAAATATTGGCAACTGCCGGCCGTTTATTTTGCCTTTATTGCCCTTGCCGGCGTGTTGCTGGCCGGCGTTTTTTTGCTGCCCTTTGTTGAGTTTGTCACGTTGAGCCACCGGTATGCCCGGAATGCGCAACCGCTGGCTGACAAACTTCCCTGGCAGCAGCTTGTTGCGCTCCTGTTGCCAGATTTTTACGGAAATCCGACAAAAGGTGATTATTGGGGGTATTACAACTACAGTGAAGGAGTTATTTACGTCAGCGTGGTCGCTTTTTTTCTGAGCAGCCTGACTCTTTTCCACAAAAAGAGGGCGACGACAAAACTTATGTGGTTTGTTATGGCGCTGGCTCTTTACTTTATTTTAGGCGGCCCCGGCGTGTCCTGGCTGGGTTTTTTGCCGGGATTCAGTTTGTTGTCGCTGCATCGCACATCTTTTATCCTGCCCCTGTTTTTTGCCTGGCTGATCGCTGCGGCGCTTTCTCTGCCCGTTATGGAAAGGAAATACACGCTTCTCCTGGCCGGGTTGTGCGCTGCTGTTGTGGCGACGGCCGTATTCACGTCGGCAGAATACCGAGAGCAATTGTACCCTACACTTCCCACCGCGCTTTTCTGGCTGACGCTCACCATCACGCTCGTTTTTTTACGGTCATCCTGGCCCCGGTATCAATCGTGGTTTAACGCGGGGTTTGTGCTGCTGATCTTTGCCGATCTGTACGTTTGGGGGCATACCTATAACCCGGTCGGCAAAATTGCCGATCTCATGCCGCCTACGCCCGGTATTGTTTACTTGCAGCAGCGTATTGATCCCGCCCGTCACCGTATCCTCGTTTATCAGCGGAACAATCAAACGTTGATTGGCATGGGCAACAGTTTGTCTCTTTATGGTTTACCGGTAGCCGGCGGCAACAGTTCATTGGTAAATGACCGGTATTTACAACTGGCGGCAACCGACGACCCGGACATTGATGTCTGGTGGGCTGTCAAAGGCAACACCGTTGCTTTCAGCTACCCATCGGCGCGGCTGCTTGATTTGCTGGGCGTTACCCATCAGGTTGCGGCCGAACCGCTGCCTTATCCCGACGTGCAAGCCGAACTGCTGCAAAATGATTGCAGCCAGACCATCCCCATTCAGGCAGATGAACGGCCGCTTACCGGATCATTCACACCGCAACGCAGCGCCATCAACCGGCTTGACGTTAAAATCAGGGGCGGGCATGGCGGTAATGAGGGAAAATTGAGCGTGCAGCTATGGCAGGAGGGAGAAACCCCGCGGCTGATATTGGCAGATCAGGCATCTTTGCCCAACGATGGCGGAGAACAAACACTCACTTTTTTCTTTGCGCCGGAAAGGGAAGCGCCAGGCAAAAGGTATACCTGGTCATTACGGCTGGAAGCAGAAACGGCCGTTTCCGTAATCTGCGCCGATGCGCAAGGGCGCGCCGCTGTCTCTGTCTATGGCCTGATTTGGAATAACAGTTATGCCGGCGAATTTTACATTTACGAACGCCTGCCAGAGCTGCCCAGAGCATATATTGTCTACGCCGCCGAAACTGTTCCCGATGATGACCAGGCCGTAGCTCGATTACTGGACGACGCCTTTGACAGCGATAACCAAGGGATAACGGCCGTTCCCGTTCCCCTCTCCCGGCGCAGCCCCCTCCCGTATACGCCAGCCAGCATTGTCAGTTATCAAAGCGACCGCGTTGTCATAAACGCCACAGCATCTGAAACAGGTTTGCTTATTTTGCGCGACCAATATCATCCGGGCTGGAAGGCAACAATTGACGGGCAACAGGCGCCTGTCTTGCGCGTAAACCACGCCTTCCGGGGGATCGTGCTGCCTCCGGGTAAGCATGAGATCATCCTTACATTTCAGCCAACATCATTGTCCGCAGGAATGGCCGTAAGCGGTCTGGGTTTGTTTTTGTTGCTGGTCGGGCTGCCCATACTATCGCGCAAAAGCGGCAAGACTGCCTGAAAAAACATAATCACTCCTCCGCCAAAAGGGAAATGTCCACCACCTCCACCTCAAAAGCGTGGCCTGAGGAGACGAGAACAACGCTTTCGATAAAGCTAGGGGGAATACGCCCCTGGCGGGCCAGTTCTTCGCCCAGGTCAATATCAAAGAAGAAATCCTGCTGGAGGGGGACGCGCAGGTGGGGGGCCTGGATCATGTCGCAACGGATACAGCCATCGGGGGTTTGGCCGGGAATCACGTTACCAATGGCGTAAAAGCCCTGCTGCCAGGTGCGGCTGAAGCCATCTTCATTCACGTAATTGATGCGTACAAACAGGGGGCACTCGCTCCCCTCCACACCGCACACGTCCAACGACTGCCCCAAAAGACGGAAGGTGAGCAGCAGCCGTAACGATTCCAGTTCGGACACGTCCTGGTTGACAGACTGGCGGATGAGAACGTCGGCGTGGCCGATACCTTGCCGCACAATGTTGAGCCGGGGTTCGCCGCCACTGTCCAACACCCGCACCTGACCTTCCGGCTGGTCGGCCCGCTCTACCTGCCAGGGGAACTGAGTCCAATAGTTCAAACCGTCACTGAAATCGCTGTTTTTGACCAGATTACGTTCTGGCGGCAGGGGGCCAATGGGGCCGGAGCCGGTGGGGATTTGGGCGCGTTCATTGCTGGAGAGAAGCAGCGTCTCGTCTATGGCGCTGGCGGCTACGTCAGCCTGCCCCTCTTGTACCGTCACCTGGGTTTCTTCGTTGGTGACAATGAGGACGTAATGGCCCGGTTCAGCCAGGGTGATTTGCCCCTGGGGGGTGGTGATGTGGACAATGGACGGCCGTTCCCCCGCTTCGGGCAGGGAAAGACGGATACGGCCGTTGTCCAGACGCAAACTGACCTCGTTATTCTTGTCGCTCATCTGAAAGCGGGGTGTTTCCGCTTCCAGCAGGCGCACGTCGGTATTGCTGTAAATCTGCATCCGGGCCAGGATAGCAGGATCATCCGGCAGAGAAATAGAGACCAGCGCCGTAGCCGTATTACCGGTCAACACCGACTCGCCCGGTTCAATCAACTGCCCCTGATCCCCGGCAATCACTGCCTGACGGCCGCCGCTTTTATCGTCAATCCCCACCGTACCCTGGTTAGATTGCACCTGCACGTCCAGCAATTCCGTACTGCTTTGCAAAAAGGCATTGACGGCCAACGGCACAGCCAGGGTCAAAGTGACGCAAATGGCAAAACTGCCCAGCAAAACAGCCCAAGCCAACCGCTGCCGGCCTAATAATTGCTTTTCTTCAGGTAATTTTTTAGAGGTAACGGATCTCAAAAGTAGAAAATGCTCCTGTCGCTGCAAACCAATCAGCGTCTACGCGGGTCACGTGAGCGGCGCGGGGGCCGCGATGTAAAAAGGCGAGCAGTTCCTGCAGGGCAGTTTCCGCTCCTTCCGCCACGACGCGCACTGTACCATCCCACTGGTTTGCCACCCAGCCTGTCAACCCCAAACGCAGGGCTTCCCGCCGGGTATAATAACGAAATGAGACGCCTTGTACACGGCCGTAAACGGTAGCTTCCAATCGTTTCATCTTTACAAACCTAAACAATAACGTACAGCGTCCTCGATTTTATCTAGCGTTTCACCTGATACCTGGCCCGCAGGTCTATGGGGGAACCTCTTTGCATCCAATGACCGTACCTGAAAACACAAAACACTGTCTCCAGGGGCAAACCGCTTTCTTCCGGCGAAATATGGACATTTGTGGGAAAATACCGCGGTAAATTCTTCCCTTTCGTGCCCACAACGACAGTTGCCACAAGCGGCAGCCGGTTAATAGCGTCTACCGACAGTACCAAAACAGGGCGGCGTCCCGCTTGCTCCCGCCCCTTGGTCGGGTTCAAATCGACAAAGTAAATCTCGCCGCGGTGTATTGCCATTATGCAGTTTCCAATCCATCCATTTCTGTAACGGCAAATTCTTCATTGATCTGTTTTATTTCTTTTTGGATGTGGGGATCATTTGCCATTGCCGCCAAGCCATCTTCAATCTCGTCCTGACTGCGCGACGTTTGCTGCCGAATACGTCTGGCAAGATATTCCATAAGCCGTAATTGTTCGCTCAAAGATAGCTGCGTAATACTGTTTTCAATATCAGACAATGTGGCCACATTCATAATATCACCCTCAACAATAACAACAATTATGTAGGACAAGTTTGCAAACTTGTTCCACAAACGCAGTCATGGAGACTTCGTTTACATAATAGATTGGGGAAGAACAGATAATTATCTACAAGAAAATCTGTTTTCCCTATTATACACGGGATCACTCACATTTAAGGGAAAATCGCCCAACGGCCGTATCCCGTCACCATTTCAGCGAGTAATCGTCAGCTACTGCAACCGGCGCAGAATACGGCCGGGCAGCCGCGGCCCTTCATAGATAAAGGCAGTGTAAAGCTGCACCAGAGAAGCCCCCGCATCCAGTTTGGCCTGCACGTCAGCCGCCGATACCACACCGCCAACGCCGATGACGGGCAGTTTGCCGCCGGTCTGCTTGTGGATGTAGACAACGATTTCCGTGCTGCGCTGACGTAACGGCCATCCGCTGAGACCGCCGCTTTCTGTTTGGGCCGGATCGGTCAAGCCGGTGCGGGAAGTGGTGGTATTGGTGGCAATAATGCCGTCAATGTGGGTGTCTTGTACGGCCGTGAGAATCCCATCCAGTTCCGGCCAGGTCAGGTCAGGGGCAATTTTGACCAGTAACGGCCGTCGCCGCAGCCGGTACTGTTGGGAAAACTGCCAGTTGGCCCGCGTCAGGGCGCGTAAAAGCTGGTACAGATAATCGCTTCCCTGTAAATCGCGCAGCCCCGGCGTGTTGGGAGAACTGATATTCACGGCCAGATAATCGGCGTAGGGATACACTTTTTCCATGACAGCCAGGTAATCCTGCGCGGCGTCGGCCAGCGGGGTTTCTTTTTGTTTGCCCAGGCTGACGCCGAGGACGTAATCACGCTGGCCTGGCTGTTGCAGATGGGCTACGGCCGTATCCACTCCGGCATTGGGAAAACCCATCCGGTTAATCAACGCCTTATCCTGCCGCAGGCGAAAAATACGGGGCCGGGGATTGCCCGCCTGGGGGCGCGGCGTCAACGTGCCTACTTCCACGTGACCAAAGCCCAGCAAAGCCAGCCCTTCTGCCACCCGCACATCCTTGTCAAACCCGGCAGCCATCCCCAACACGTTAGGAAAAGTCAGCCCCCACAGGGAAACCGGCTGCTGCGGGATGTCGCCTACGAATTTTTGCAGAAACGGCCGTCGCCAGCCCCCCTGCCCCCATTCCAGCAGCCGCAGCGCCCGCTCATGCGCCGTCTCCGCATCCATCCGGGCTAAAAAAGGAAAAATGAGGGATTTGTACATGAGGAGATTGGAGATTGGAGATTGGAGATTGGAGTACTGCGCCAATCTCCCAATCTCCAATCTCCACCTAATCATCCAGCCGCAGCACCGACATAAACGCTTCCTGCGGCACTTCCACCGTGCCGATCATCTTCATGCGCTTCTTGCCCTTCTTCTGCTTTTCCAGCAGTTTGCGCTTACGGGAAACGTCACCGCCATAACATTTTGCCAGCACGTCTTTGCGCAGCGCCTTCACGTTGGCCCGGCTGAGAACCTTGTTGCCGACGGCCGCCTGGATGGGCACTTCAAACATCTGACGCGGAATCTTCTTCTTCAGGGCCGACACAATCTTCTGCCCGCGATGGTACGCCTCGTCCCGATGCACAATCATTGCCAGAGCGTCTACGGGAACCTTGTTCACCAGCACGTCCAGCTTCACTAAATCGGAGGCACGGTATTCCTTAAATTCGTAATCCATCGAAGCATAACCGCGCGTGCCGCTCTTCAATTTGTCGTAAAAATCCACAATAATCTCGGACAGCGGCAAATCAAAACGCAAAACCACCCGTCCCGGTGCAGGATACTCCTGTCCTGTCAACTGGCCGCGCCGCTTCACCGCTAAATCCATGATGACGCCATAATACTCATCCGGCATAAAAATCTGCACGTCCATCCATGGCTCCCGCACTTCCTCAATGGTGGAGGGATCGGGCAAATCGGCCGGGCTATCAATGATACGTACTTCACCCGTATGGGCCATCACCACCTCGTAGCGCACGCTGGGAGCAGTGGCAATCAAATCCAGATCGTACTCCCGCTCCAGCCGTTCCTGCACAATTTCCATGTGGAACAACCCCAAAAAGCCGCAGCGAAAACCAAAGTTAAGAGCGGTGGACGTTTCCGGCTCATACACCAGGGCGGCGTCATTCAACTGCAAACGCTCCAACGCCTCTTTGAGCAGGGCGTAATCTTCCCCTTCCGTAGGGTAAAACCCGGCAAACACCATCGGCTTGACAGTCTGATAGCCATGCAATGGTTCGGCGGCCGGTTTATCGCGCAGGGTGATAGTGTCACCCACGCGGCATTCCCGTACCGTTTTCAGGCCGGTGGCAATGTAGCCCACTTCACCCGCCTGCAAACGATCCGCCGGGGTGAGGCCGGGGGTGAAGACGCCAATTTCTATCGGTTCCACCGTCACATCATTGGACATCATACGAATCCATTCCCGTTTACGGATGGCCCCGTCAAAAACGCGCACGTAGGCAATGACCCCTTTGTAGGAATCGTAATGGGAATCAAAAACGAGGGCGCGCAGCGGTTTTTCGGCATCTACCGGAGGGGGCGGCACGTGTTCTACCACCGCTTCCAGCACCGCTTCCACGTTTTCGCCGGTCTTGGCGCTGATGGGGATGGCGTCTTCAGCGGGAATACCGGTCACGTTTTCGATTTCCTGGGCTACGTCTTCCGGCATGGCGGCCGGCAAGTCAATCTTGTTGATAACGGGAATGATTTCCAGGTCGGCTTCGATAGCCAGGTAGAGGTTGGCCAGGGTTTGGGCTTCGATGCCCTGGGTGGCGTCTACCACCAGGATGGCCCCTTCACACGCTTGCAGGGCGCGGCTGACTTCGTAGGAAAAGTCTACGTGGCCGGGGGTGTCAATCAGGTTGAGGATGTATTCGTTCCCGTCCTGCGCCGTGTAAGTCATGCGCACGGCCGAAGCTTTGATGGTGACGCCTTTTTCCCGTTCCAAATCCATGCTGTCCAGCACTTGCTCCTGCATTTCCCGATCAGACAGGGTATGCGTGGCCTGCAAGAGACGGTCAGCCAGAGTGGATTTGCCATGATCTATGTGAGCAATGATACAAAAGTTGCGAATATTACTGTCGGTCATGGACACAAGTATAGAGAACTCGCGCCAAGACGCAAAGACGCAGAGGGAGAAATTCAAGCATTGACATCTGATCTGTCAACGTTTATTATCCCGGCACAGCGGAGGTTTTATGAGTAACAACCACGATCCCTTGCAACCTCACTCCCATGAACCGAACCCGGAACCGCCGTCGGCCGATCCGTCATTTGAGTTGGTGTTACCGGACGGCCGTACCCAAACCATCACCGTATCTGACCTGGAGAAACTGCCGGAAACGGCCGCAGCCAACTGCTGTATCGTCAGCACGGGACATGGCACGTCGGGGCCGTTTACCTTTAGCGGCGTTACTTTGCGGGAATTTGTGCAGACGTATGTGCGCGACGCCTGGTCACAGGCAGAGGTGATTAGCGCGGACGGCTTTGGCAACCGGGTTTTTGCCGCGGAATTAGCCCAGCCGAATACGGCCGGCCCGATTATTCTGGCAACCAGGGTGGATGGACGGCCGTTAACCCGCCAAGAGGGCTTGGTGCGTATGATTGTACCCAGCGAGCGGGATGACGCTTTGCGGCAGGTGAAGTGGGTGGGGAGGATTCGAGTACGGCCGTGAAAGAATAAGAGAGGCGCTCTTGAAAACAAAAGCGCTTCTCTTAACTCCCCCAACGCCATTACTTAACTGGCGTATACCACCCGGTCTGCTAACGATTCCACAAACGATTCCAACGGTTCGTCAAAATGCGGGTGCAGTGACGGCCGTTCCCTGAATAACCGGTCAACATCTTCAGCCAAATCACTGTCACTGTCCGTCACTACCACATGCCCATTGCCCAAACATACCGATTCCAGCAATGACTTCACTCGCGCGTCGCGCCGCAACACGTCACCATTACGGCCGCCAGACGGTAAAATCAGCCAGTATTCATCCGCCGGGTCAAACGGTTTATCAGCCAGAGAAAAATCAGCTTTTAACCCTACTCCCTGCCGGCTGTAAACCAGTTTGTCGAACAAACTGACACTCTTGATTGGCAGCCCGGCCTGACGAAATTTATGCAAAAAATATACAACCTCAAACTCATCAAACCCATCACCAATAAGGATGTAACTATTTGTTCTCTTTTTTTTACCATTACGGTAAGGCAACGACATAATAAACCCCGTGCTGGATACGCCTCACAAGGTATGGTTATTAAATCCCCACCTTGCGGACATCAACAAATTATTTCTGAATGGATTCTACCTAGCCAATACAACTGGTTGTACTGCAAACCAAATGACCGGCTGTCTGATTATTAAGAAAATTCATTGCAAAACCAGTCCCTTGCATAGACATCATCGCAAAAACTGCCACTGCTGCAATAACCATTACCAAAACTGCTATTACCAAAAACAATCGTGCTTTCTTCATTTTTTGTTCCCCTTCTTCCTATGAATTCACGCTTTCGCGTGTTAAGATTACAATGCGTCAAGGATACTTCACTTCATCTGTATTGTTCTTTAGATTAACTACAAGCTGTCTGCAAACCAGCTACAATTGGACTCAACACTCTAAGTAACAACACACTGGCACCAATACCCCATTCAGATCAGGAACAGCACAATGACCAAGTTGACTATTATTAAGCCGGAAGATGTATTGGAGGCATTACGCCTCTGGCATGGTGGCGATACCACCTATTGGCCCCTAGCTCACTTGCGCCTGGGACTCCAGGCTATACAGGATGAACAGATTTACAGCAGTTTGGCCGAAGGAGGCGCTGCCGCCCAAAATCGAGCCATCCTCAGCTTGGGCCTGACCCATTTACGTTTGACGGCTCCCGAAGCTGAAGAATTATTGCGGGAACGTTTTGAAAACCGGCGTGATGTGTTAGCCGTAGCCAACAGCCTGAACATTTCAGAATCCAGTCTCTATTACCGCCAGCGACAAGCCGTCAACCAACTCACAGAAGTTCTTCTGGAATTGGAAAAACAGGCCAGCCATTCCTGGCGGGAACGTATGTTGAACCGTCTGGAAATACCCTCCTACGCCCAATTGGTTGGTGTTGAGCAAGTACAAGCCCAACTGACCACGGCTCTTTTAGAAAAAGAGGCTCATTTCATTATTTCTATTGACGGTCTGGGCGGTATTGGGAAAACGTCATTAGCCAATCAAGTCACACGGGATTTGATCCAGACAACCCGATTCGATGAAATCGCCTGGATTACGGCCAAACATACCCATTTATCTACCCTCGGCCGTTTGCAAATTGAAAGCGGCCGTCCGGTATTAACCTTCCCTATGCTGATAGACAAATTGACCACCCAATTTGAACTGCCGGCCAAAGAGGAAACCACCCAATTACAACAACAGCAGTTAGTTAAACAATTTTTGCGGGAACGGGCTTGTCTGATCGTCATTGATAATCTGGAAACAGTCGCCGATTATCGCAGTTTGCTGCCGGAACTGCGCCAGTGGCAAAATCCCAGCAAATTTCTCCTCACCTCCCGTTTACGCTTGTTGGATGAACCGGACGTATTCTCCATCTCCCTGCAAGAACTTCCTCCGCCGGCGGCCTTTGAACTCATACGCATGGAAGCCAAGCGCACCGGATTTCAGGATTTGGCCGAAGCATCCGATGACAATTTACAAAAAATATATGGTACTGTCGGCGGCAATCCCCTGGCTCTTAAATTGGTTGTGGGGCAACTACGATTCCATTCCCTGCCGCGCGTGTTAGAAAAATTTGCCCATAACCAGCAAGCAGAAAAAGGCCCAGGTCTTTTTGACTACATCTACCAGGAAATCTGGGAATCTTTAAACGATGATCGGCGTATGACTTTGTTAGCCTTAACCCAGGCTGGAGAAACAGGTTTCACCTTTGATCACCTCGTGACAGTTTCTATGTTGCCGGAATCTTCTGTTGCCGATAGTTTGGAAGAATTGATTTTGTTGTCTCTGGTAGATCAAAAAGGCACTCTTTTTGAAAGAAGGTACAGTCTGCACCGCCTCACAACTGCCTTCCTCCTAAGGACATTTGCAGAATAATGAACAAAACCGTCTCCAACCAAAATCATTGGCGCAAAATCTTCCAACGACAAAGTTTAATAAATGCCGAACATTGGCTAGATGTAGTCGAAAAAGAAGAAGAACCAGCCAATCTGGTGGGCATCGATTATGAAAATCTACTGCGTGCATTGGAAGCTGCCTTAGCCAGTCCAACCACATTCGACTTGGCTTATCGTCTCATTCGCGCTCTGTTTTCCGTCGTCTATGGATATGCAGATTGGGACCGTTGGTTGATCTATTTAGACCAGGCTCTTGCGTTAAGCCAGGAGTTAAAAAAGCCGCTGGAAGAAGCCTATCTTCTGGAACGCAAAGGGGATGTTCTATTCCCTACAAACCATTTGCCGGAAGCAAAAAAATTCTATCAACAAGCCGGAAACAAGTTTAATGAATTGCAAAAAATTGGTGATTATTCTCGTATCCTGGCAAAGCTGTCTGTAATTTATGATCTTCAGGGAGACTCAACACAGGGTATCGAGTTATGTCAACACGCTTTGTCCTTAGCTTATTCCGCAGGAGATATACAAGGAATAGCCCATGCAAAATTGACACTTTCTCATATGTACAGTCGTGCTCGAAATTGGAAGGAGGGCCTGGTAGCCGCGCAAGTTGCCTATGAACTTTATCAGGAATTAAATGAGCTGGAATTTAGTAATAAAGCATTGATGAATATTGTGGCTTTTTGGGCGGAACTAAATAATTGGGAAGAAGTAGATCAAGTTTCCAGGCCATTAATTGAGTCATTAATTGCCTCCGGGGATATTCGCACTTTGAGTTTGCTCAAGAATAATTTGGGTGTTGTCGCTTTCAATCAAGATGATCATAAAAAAGCCGAATCACTCTGGCAAGATGCTCTACGATTACATTCTCAAATTCAAGAACCAACCGAGTTGGCCGGACTATATAACAACTTGGGTGTCTTGTATACCATTTTGGCAGAATGGACGGCCGCAGAAGAAATGCTGCAGAAGGCCATAGCAGCTTATAAGGCGTTGGGGGATGTCTATAATTGGGCCAATGCTTTGGACAATCTGGCAGATTTGTATGAAGCGCAGGGAGACACGGCCGTAATCTCCCCCATTTTAGAGGAAGCCATAGCCGGTTTGCAGGTCGTTGACAGGACACCCCACACGCAAAAATTGCTGGCATCCATGCAAAATCGCCTCCAGAATCTCCACAAAACAAATAAAAAGAAAACAGAAGGGTTATAAGCACCCTCATTAGCCACCGTTTTGCCCCCAAAATCCTTATTTTTTTGCAGTCATTGATAGATCTTTTGCAGGTCTTTTATAGGTCTTTTTAGCTAAACCTGAATGAAGCATGTTATGCTTGGATCGGGCAGAACAAGCATCATAGGAGCCGTTTTTCTGCCGGTAGTGACAAAACGTTATCAATTTAGCTCCGAGAACGTAAGGAAGAGTATTGGTATGACAGCAAAAATGTTGGAGCTTGAGGCAAAACAGCAAATTAACTACCCACCTAAAGATTCAGAAACATTAGAAACGCTCGGTCTGCTTGCTGGCGGTATCGCCCATGATTTCAATAATCTTCTCACCAGCATCATAGGCCAGACATCATTAGCCCTGGCTACCTTACCAACAGATTCAAAAGCCCGGCGCTATATAGAAAACAGTTTGCAAGCGGCAGAGATGGCGGCCGTTTTGACCCAACAATTATTGAGTTACGCCAATAATAAAGATACCCGCCCTGAAGAAATTTCGATAAACCAGTTTATTCGAGACAATTTAATCTTGCTCAACATGTTTCTATTAAATGGCAGCTCTTTACAAGTAGATTTAGCGCCGGCCTTACCACCTGTCAGAGCCAGTCGAGCGCATATTCAACAAATTTTGATGAATTTGGTGCTGAATGCGTCTGAAGCACTGCAAGATGATGATGATACGGTAACGATTAAAACAGGGCGGGCATTGCTTGACGGTCAAGAAGATATTTTGACGGCAAACGGCCGTGCCCTCTCCCCCGGCGAATACGTTACCATCCAAATCATAGACACCGGCAAAGGTATGAACGAGGCGACCCTGGCAAAAATCTTCCAGCCCTTCTTCACCACCAAACGACACGGCCGTGGCCTGGGTCTCTCCACTATTTTAGAGATTGTCACGCGGGACAACGGCGGTATTCACGTCAAGAGTAAACCGGAGCAAGGCACAACATTTACCATCTACCTGCCCAAATTCTTTAGCAACCAACTACACTGGTCACAATTTCATTAAGATTGAGAAAGTACGGCCGTAATCACAGCATCATCAACCAGAATTTGGCCGGACGGCCGTAGCCAGACCAAAAACTCCACATTCCCGTCAGAGCCAGTTACCGGTGAACGAATAAGACCCTGGGCCGCCAGGTCGTGTCCGGCGCACCATTGCAGTATGTTGAGCAGCACCTCCCGGTGGACGTTAACATCCTTAACAATACCACCTTTACCAACTTGTTTTGGCCCGGCTTCAAATTGCGGTTTGATCAATGCTACGATGTCCGCCTCTGGGGAAAGCCATTGTAGCGCCGCCGGGAGGATGTGTCTCAACGAAATAAAAGAAACGTCAATGCTAACAAAGCTGACCGGCTCCGCCAAACTCTTTACATAACGGGCATTGGTACGCTCCATCACCATCACCCGTTCATCCTGGCGCAGTTTCCAGTCCAGTTGGCCGTATCCCACGTCAATGGCGTATACTCGCGCCGCTCCCCGTTGCAGCAACACGTCCGTAAAACCGCCGGTGCAGGCGCCCACATCGGCACAGACGCGGCCGTTCACCTCAATCCCAAACGCATCCAGCGCCCCCGCCAGCTTAAAGCCGCCCCGCCCCACATACGGCATCGGCGTTTTCAGGGTGATGGTTGCTTCCCGCGATACGGCCGTGCCCGGTTTATCCACCCGCTGCCCGTCCACCAATACTTCGCCGGCCAGAATCACCCCCTGCGCCTTCGAGCGGCTGGCTACCAGCCCCCGTTCCACCACCAACTTGTCCAGCCGCTCCTTCTTCTTTGTCATCGCTGCGTATTGGGCGCTCTTATACCGTCAGGCCGCCGGTTCGAACATTCTCGGTTGAACTTTTTTATAGATTTCTTCACGTGTGGGCAATGTCTTCAAATCGTACATCGCCTGCAACGCAAGCCACGAAGCGGCGTCCCCGCCAAAATAACGGGCTAATCGTTCCGCGGTATCGGCCGTAATTGAACGCCGTTCCTTTACAATTTCGTGAATGCGTGCAGCCGGCACACCCAAAGCAATAGCCAGAGCATTGGCGCTCATACCCAAAGGCACAAGGTAATCCTCCCGCAAAATCTCTCCCGGATGAACAGGACGCATTCGATTAACTGGTCGTTTCATTTGTCTAATATTTGTACGATTCCCGCACCGGGCTGAAAATCTCAAAAAGGCGGCAGGGCTGTAAGGCAACAACTTCATGCTCTACGCCGCCGGGAATAATATAACTGTCCCCCGGCTGCACAATACGGGTCTCATCCCCAATCTTAAACTCTGCCTTGCCCACAATCAATGTGCCGCCCTGCTCCTGGATGTGGCTGTGCCGGGGCACAACGGCTCCTTCATCCAGTTCCACGTGAATGACCAGCATCTCCTGTCCCCAGAAGCTGCGAATCCGCACGCCGGGCAGCAGTTCCTTCCATTCCCGGTTTTCTACGTCGTTGAAAGACATGCTATTATCTCCTCAGCCACCTGCACGGCCGTCTTGCCTTCGGTATCAATCTGGGGAAAACGGCCGTATGCCTCTGCCCGTTTCTCCAGCAATTCTCTGATTTTGGCCGCCGGATCGGGTACATTGA
This sequence comes from Ardenticatenaceae bacterium, assembly GCA_027054335.1. Taxonomy (GTDB): domain Bacteria; phylum Chloroflexota; class Anaerolineae; order Promineifilales; family Promineifilaceae; genus JAJRTP01. The sequence continues at coordinate 22,996 of JALUPA010000736.1, read as the reverse complement.
GCAACGGCCGTCGCACATCCCCTTCCAGCCGGACAATAATCGTTTCCGGAGCGGCCGTCAGGCAAAAGACACGGCCGCTTCGCCCCAACGCCGCCGCATTCACCTCATCCAACATCATACGGCCGCCCGTAGCAATCACCAGATTATCCTGCTGCCCCAATTCCTGCGCCACGCGCCTTTCCCACGCCCGAAAAGCCGCCTGCCCGTCCTCCCGAAAAATCTCGGCAATGGCACGGCCGTCGCGGGCCACAATCAATTCATCCGTATCCACAAAAACACACCTCAACCGCTCTGCCAGCAGCCGGCCCACTGTAGATTTACCCGTACCCATAAACCCTGTCAAAACAACATTTGTCATATGAATGCACCAGAGGCAAAAATCAGAGATTCAGTATATCCAATTTTTCATCTTTTGGCCGCGGATTGCGCAGATTAGCGCGGATTTTTATATAATCAATCCTCTAAATCCGCGAAATCCGCGGCTTAAGTTTTGAAATTTGGATCTACTGAGATTGGGTAATTGAGTAATTGAGTAATTACCCAATTACAAATTACCCAATCACCCAAAACAAAAAGGTTGAAGCCATCGGCCTCAACCCTCATCCTGTGACCCCGGAAAGACTCGAACTTTCAACCTAGCGATTAAGAGTCGCTTGCTCTGCCAGTTGAGCTACGGGGCCGTATCACACAGCGGAGAAATTATACAAATTTTTGGGAAAGTGGCAAAGTTGTGAGCGGTAGAGTAGCCGGGCGGCAAAGGGGCAAGGTGACAAAATAACTCGGCAACCCTGCTACTCAAGAAAATCAGCCGCCACCCAGCCAACAATATCACCGGCCTGCACTTCCTGCCAGTCCAGACCATCGGCCGTTTCCCGGCCGTCCAATAAAATTACCGTCTCCCCTTCTGCCAACACCGCCAGCACCGGCGCTGTCAACCGGGGGTCAGCCCGCAAGTTAACGCCGTAAGGATAGGCAATAACGGCCGTAACCACCGTCGGCGTAGGGGATGGCGTGATGGTTGGCATAGCAGTCATAGTCGGCGTGGCCGTGGCCGTGGCTACGGCCGTAGCCGTAGCCGTCGGTGTAGACGTCCCTGTCGGCGTTGGGGTAAACGTACTCGTCGGGGTAGGCGTAAATGTGCCCGTTGGCCCCGGCGTCGGCGTGCGGGATAGCGTCGGCGTTGGCGTAGCCGTTGGTGGAATCTCCGGGTCCAGCGAAGTAATATCAATCACCGTCACCGACAGCGCCACCTTATCCCCTTCCTTCAATATACCGTCCGCCCGAAGCTGCGATCCAATCCCTTTGCGCAAATCCAAAACCGTCTGGTACAAAACCGGAACCTCTGATTTCACCGTCACGTCCAGTGTCAGCACCCGAACACCCTCATCATCATCCTCAAAACTAACAATGGTCAAATTATCCAGCTGGGCATTAGCTACCTCCGCCACCTTCTCCTTTGTCACCTCATAGATGCGATTTCTTTGCGCGTTTTTCTCAGCCAACGTATACGTAGACACACTAATCAACACAATCACCGCTACCAACGAAAACAAAGCCACCCTGGCGCTCTTGGCCTGTACCGCCCGCCGCGCCTTCTGATCTTTCGTTGGCCGAAAACCCAAAATTAAAAACATCAAGGCGGAAGCCAGCGTAATGGCAACCAGGTTTGTGGCAAACAGCAAAAACGCCCCCAACGCCGGTTGAAAATCCAGCCTGGCAAAAAACAAGCCCGACGCCGCCAACGGCGGTACCAGCGCTGCCGCAATAGCCACACCCGGCAACGCCCCGGCCGCATCCGAACGACACAACGCATACGCCGCCGCTAACCCGGAAAACCAGGCAATCAGCAAATCCACAATAGAAGGCTGCGTTCGGGCCAGCATCTCATTCGTTATCTCCGCCCGGAAAAATAACAAGCCTGTCAGGAACCCTACCCCCAAGGCTATAATTAGCCCTTTCGCCACCGCGCCTAGCGATAAACGCAGAAAACGAGCATCCCCCAGCACCATCGCCAGGCCAATACCAATAATCGGCGACATCAACGGCGCCACCAGCATGGCCCCAATCACCACCGCTGGACTATTCACCAGCAGTCCCAAAGCAGCAATGATCGTCGCCAGGGAAATCATCATAAAATAATCAATGTCGGGGCGAGCGCTGCGCCGAATGCGGGTATAGGTGCTGGTTCTGTCTGCCAGAGCCAGACGGGGTATCAATTTCTGCGTGTTCCAGGAAATTTTACCGGCCCAATTTTCCAGCCGCTTGCGCGGTTGGCGGGCAATCATTACCGGCCGCTTGCTGTCGCGCACCACGGCATCCGGGATGTTGCCGAAGAGCAGCTTATCCAGTGAGCTTTCCTGGCTGGCGCCAATGATCACCATTTCGGCCTTGCCGGCTACCAGGACAATACCTTCCGTAATGGAATCGGCCGTAACAACCTCAGTTTCAATGCGGCTCCGTCCGTCAATGTAATCCAACAAACGACGCAGGCGGCTCTTCCCCAGAGCAATTTCATTCTCTCCCAGGTGCGCCGCGGCGATGTATACGGCCGTAACCCGAATCCGCGGCGTCAAAACTTTCAACAAATCCAGCACATACACCGTATGCGGCCCACCAGACGTCGGCACAGCAATGTTGTGCAATTCTCCTAACCCTGACGCTGCCCATTCTCCCTCTACCTCCGGCCGATCCCCCCGCACCGCAATAATACCGCAGGAAATATGCGTCAAATCATGCCATTTTGGCCCATCCACGTGGGCCAGCAGCAAATCCACCTGCGCTTCGCGGGCCAACTCCTTCAACGCCACACTTTCCTGATTGGACAGCAACACCAACGGAACCACTGACGCATTTTCCGGCGCCACTGACTGAGCATGTTCCACCAGAGAACGCGCCTTATCCACCTGCGTTCGGCTTGTAGAGGCGCAAAAAGTTACTACCAGCAATTCCCCTTTATGGGCCTGGGCCAATTCCAGACCCAGCTGCCAGGCCCTGCCCAGCGGCTCGTGCGGGGATACCAACACAATCACCCGCCAGGCATTATCCTCCGGTATCCGCCCGTAAATAACGTTCATAGCCAATAAGTATATGTTGCAAAGGGGCAGAGTGGCAAGGTGGCAAAGTAACAAGTCGCTTACAACTTTGCCACCTTGCAATAAAAAAGCCAGACCTTATTGGTCTGGCTTGGTTTCCTAAGAACGACGTTCGACTTTATTCAGACAAACGATGCACATTTTGAGCGGCCGGGCCTTTACGGCCTTCACCCACCGTAAACTCTACCCGCTCACCTTCATTCAGGGTACGGAAACCATCGCCCATGATAGCGGAATAGTGCACAAAAATGTCACCACCGGCATCACGGTCAATAAAACCATACCCTTTATCCTGATTAAACCATTTGACTGTGCCTGTTTCTTGATTCTCCATTTTTATTTCCTTACCTTAAAAAGATACTCTCTCGAACAATCGCTTAAACCATCTTGAACCAAAGCCCAAACAGCTAAATTGAATTTGCCCGAATCAAAACTTACAATACTTAAAGATTAACCTATTCTGAAGCCACAGTCAAATCAAATCAGACCCCTGTGAGTGCCAATTTTCAGGCCATTTACTCCTGTATCCAGTAAAAAGCAATAAAAATGCCAGACATTGAACCAATGCCTGGCATATGTGTTCTGACTACGATAATATCATTCTTTAAGAGTCAAATCCTTGAGGTGCGGCGGGAAATCCTTCACCCGGCTGCCCCCCAAAACGGCCGTTACCCGGTTGTCCCGGCCCGCCGGGGCGACGTTTACCGCCATGTTCCAACAGCCAGTCTGCCTGTTCCTGCGTAATCGTACCGTCTTCCACCGCCTGCTGAATCGCTTCGGCGCGGGCTGCTTTTACCGCTTCCTGCACGGCGCTCATCTCTACACCCAGTTCCTCGGCAATCTGCGGCAGACGTTTGCCTTCCGCCTTCATCGCTTCCAGTTCATCTACAGAGATGCCCAATGCTCCGGCAACGGCCGTCTGGATCACTTCCTTGTCCACAATCGGCCCCAGGCTGCGCAGCCCTTCACCGCTCAGAATAGCGTCTGCCTGTTCCTGTGTCAGCTTGCCTTCATCCACCGCTTGCTGAATCAGTGCAGCCTTCGCCGTTTCCCGCGCCGTCTGCAGTTCCTCTACAGAGACACCCAGCGCGTCCGCCAAAGCCTGGTCATATGCCTCCTTGTCAAAGAAACGGCCGGGACCATGACCGCGATTTCCTTTAGGGCCGGGGCCGGGCGGTCCCGCTTCGGCCGGGACTTCCGGCGCGGCCGGAGCGTCATCTTGAGCAAACGTCATCGTCGCTCCCAACAAAGCAGCCAACGCTGCCAAAACCAAAAATACACCGCCAATCTTTACCATTTTGCTTTTCATTGTTGTTACCTCCACGTAACTTGTTATAAACGATTAAGTTGGCAAAAGAATAGCATTCAATTGTTGGGAAATTGTGAAGAGGCGTTAATAACTTTGTAAAATGGGAAGATTGACAATCTCGACAGATCCAAATTTACCAGCCTTCAGCCGCGGATTGCGCGGATTTACGCAGATTTTTATAGAACCAATCCCCAAAATCCGCGTAATCTGCGGCTAAAAAATGAGATTTTGCCTCTACTGAATCTCCAATCTCCACCTCCTTCATCAATCCTCCGGCCGCTCCCCAGCCGGGGCCATTTTCACCAGTTTGGGATCAAAACGAGCCAGAATTTCCACCAGATCGGTCTGAGCCGCCATCACCTCGTCAATATCCTTGTAAGCCATCGGCACTTCGTCCAGCCCGGCCGAGATCAGCTTCACGTCCCGCTCCCGTAAATATTTCTTCACTTCCGACCAAGTGAATGATTTTTTGGCCTGCCGCCGGCTCATGCGCCGCCCCGCCCCGTGCGCCGCCGATTGCAGCGCCGCCTCATTCCCCAGGCCGCGCACCACGTAGCCCGGTGTGCCCATAGAGCCGGGAATAATGCCAATCACCCCTTCCCCGGCCGGTGTGGCTCCTTTGCGATGCACCACTACTTTTTCCCCGTCATGCTCCTCAATCCAGGCAAAATTGTGATGATTTTCAATGTCTAGCAGCACTTTTACGCCCAACGCTTTGGCAATGTGCTTGTGGATACAGGCGTGATTGGCGGCAGCGTACTGGCCCATCAACTGCATCGCCTGCCAATACTCCCGGCCGGCGTCCGTGTCCATATCCAGCCAGGCCAGATGGCGCAGTTGTTTGGGCAGTTCCGGGTGCATATTCATCGCCAGCTTGCTGTAATAACTGGCGACAGATGCCCCCGTGCCCCGGCTGCCGCTGTGGCTCAGCAAAGCCAGATACTGCCCCAACGGCAGCCCTAACCCTTCATCCAGCACTTCCAGGATGCCAAATTCCACAAAGTGGTTGCCGGAACCACTGGTACCCAGTTGTTCCCACGCTTTGTCCCGGAAACGCCGGGTAATCGAGCTAATGTTCCAATCTGCGTCCAGGACGGGATGATCCCGCCGCTGGCTTTTAGGGAATTTGGCCCCGATGCCAAAGCGGGTTTCCCGGTTGATGACGTTGATCAGCCGCTTTTCCTCACCGCGCAGAGTAGTCAGAGGCATGTCCAGAACGGTCATCTTCATACGGCAGGCAATGTCTACACCCACGGCATAAGGGATGACGGCATTATGCACAGCCAGGACACCGCCGATAGGCAGTCCGTAGCCCAGATGGGCGTCGGGCATGAGCGCACCGCGCACGGAGACGGGCAAACGCACAGCATTTTCCATCTGTTCTATGGAATTGGGGTCTAAGTCTTCACCCCAAACGCAGTAGGGGGCCGGTTCGGCGCGAGGTTGGAAAGACGTCTGGGCGGCTTGTTGGGCCAGGATGGCAGTAGCCAGGTCACCGAACAGGTCGTCGTCAGTGTAATCGTGGGGGTTTTTCACCACGGCCGTAATCAACCCCGGTATATCTCGCTTGGGAATCCCCATCTGGCGGGCATCACGCACGGCCGTACCCGCCAACCGCATCGGTTCACCAGAAGGAACACCCAATCGGGCCAATTTTCGCGCATTCATAGCTGCCTCCTTGCGTATTGCGTACTGCGTATTGCGTAAACCCGGTCACGCATCACGTTTTCACGCATCACGTCTTTACTTACATTTTAGCACAACCTCAAACTGGCGGCTGACCATTTGCCCAAAATATGATACCCTTAACGCCATGCCTGATTTTTCCACACTCACCTTGTTCTTCGTCGCCTCGGCCGCCTTGTTGGTGATGCCGGGGCCGGCCGTCATCTATATTGTTACCCGCAGCATTGACCAGGGACGCAAAGCCGGTATGGTTTCTGCCGCCGGGGTGGGGATTGGCACCTTCGTTTACGTCTTCGCCGCCGCTCTGGGCATTTCCGCCATCCTCGTCACCTCGGCCACCGCCTTTAACGTCGTCCGCTATTTAGGCGCGCTCTATCTGCTCTACCTGGGCATCCGCAAGCTGCGGGAAAAAGAAGCGCCGCTCCAAACGGAAGCCATCCAGAAAACCTCCCTCCCCCGTATTTTTTCCCAGGGGGCCATCGTCAACCTGCTCAATCCCAAAGTGGCCCTCTTTTTCTTTGCCTTCCTGCCCCAATTTGCCAATCCGGCGCGGGGATCAGTAGCTCTGCAAATCATCGTATTGGGCGCCATTTTTGTCTCGATGGGGCTGTTTAGCGACACCATTTACGCGCTGCTGGCCGGCACGGCCGGAAACTGGCTGAAAAGCCACATGGGATTTTTACGCGCCCAAAAGTATTTTATTGGTGTGATGTATATTGGGTTGGGCTTGACGGCCGTACTCACCGGCAGCCACAAAAGCAAATAAACCATGTCCGATTTTCCCCAAACAGCCGACATCGTCATCATAGGCGGCGGGGTGATGGGAGCCAGCACCGCCTACCATCTGGCCCAGGCCGGGGCCGGGCGCATCGTCCTGCTGGAGCGGGAACCGTTCTTCGGCCAGGGAGCGACGGGCCGTTGTGCGGGGGGTGTGCGCTACCAGTTCGCCACCGAAGTCAACATCCGCCTCTCCCTGGCCAGTCTGCCCATGATTGAACGCTTCCCCGAAGAGATGGGGCAGGAGTGCGACTACCGCCCCATCGGTTACCTGCTCGTCCTGACCAGCCCGAAAGATGTAACCGCCTTTGAACGCAACGTAGCCTTGCAGCATCGTCTGGGCGTGCAAACGGAATGGCTGACCGGAGACGAGGTGCGCCGCCGCCTGCCCCTGATGCGCTTCCCGGACGCGCTGGCGGGCACATTCCACCAAAAAGATGGACTGACAGACCCCAACAGCATTGTGATGGGCTACGTCAACCGGGCGCGGGATTTGGACGTGCAGGCATTGACAGATGTGACGGTGACGGGGATTGAAACGAGCGGGGGCAGGGTGACGGCCGTAACCACCAACCACGGCGTCATCCAGTGCGAGCATATCGTCAACGCCGCCGGTCCCTGGGCCGGTCTCATCGGGCAGATGGCCGGCATAGACATCCCCATCACCCCCCTGCGCCGCCAAATGATCACCACCACCCCCATCCCCGAACTGCCCGCCGACTTCCCCTTCGTCATAGATTTCGGCCAATCCCTCTACTTCCACCCGGAAGGGAAAGGGCTGCTCACCGGCATGTCCAATCCCCACGAAAAACCAGGCTTTGATCAGCGCGTAGATGAGGAATGGGAGTGGACAGCCCTGGAAGCGGCCATGAAACGGCTGCCCCTGCTGGAAAAGGCCGGCCGTCTCAGCGGCTGGGCCGGCCTCTACGAAATGACCCCCGACGCCCACCCCATCTTTGGCCCCACGCCGTTAGACGGCTTCTGGCTAGTCGCCGGGTTTTCCGGGCACGGTTTCATGCACGGCCCCATCGCCGGCAAGCTCCTGACTGAAATCATGCTGGAAGGCCGGGCGCGCACCGTAGACGTGAATATGCTGGACCTGGCCCGCTTTGCCGAGGGACGGCTGATCCACGAATACAATGTGGTGTAGGGACGGGTCTGAGTCTGAGATCACCGCCGGATGCAATCCGGCGTCTGAGATGGGAAACACGCTAAAGCGTGTTAGAGTCGTGTCCGAGCAGTATTTTAGTGCGCTTTAGCGTACTTCCTGTACTAGCCTGTGATTTGCAATCACAGCCACCGCCGGAAACAACCATCCATCAACAAAAAATCCACTCCCCCCCCTGCGCGCCACGGCCGTTTTGTGATCGTTTTTGGATCGTTTTACCCCTACGCTGTACCTCATACAACATAACCTGCGCCCAACGGCGACCAATACACTGGAGGCAAACAGCGATATGCTCAACAAAACACTAACCACAACTGAACAAAAAGAGAGAAGAAAACAACGGTTACGGCCGTATCTTCTCATCCCCATTCTTCTCATAACCGCCCTTATGACCCTGCCGCCCCTGATGCGGGCAATGGCAAGCAGCGGCAGCGCGGCCAAAGCGGCGGCGGTCGCCGCCACGCCCCCGCCGCCCACCCCCATTGACGTCAACACCTTCCCCAGCGGCTCCAATCCGGGAAACTACACCCCGGCCGGCGGGCAGCTTTTCTTCACCGCCACAGACGACGACCACGGCACAGAACTTTGGGTCAGCGACGGAACCATTACCGGCACGCACCTGGTCAAAGACATCTCGCCCGGCGTGGACGGCGGCGGAGTCGGTAAAGTTACTGCCCTGGGCAGCAGCGTCCTCTTCCGCGCTTACGACGCCGCCCACGGCACAGAATTGTGGATCAGCGACGGCACTGAGGCGGGCACGAACATCCTCAAAGAAATAACGCCCGGCTCCACCGTCTACCCCTGGATTGACAACATAACCGTCTTTGGCGGCGTCGCTTTCTTCCAGGCTGACGATAACGTAAACGGCCGTGAACTGTGGAAAACAGACGGCACAGAAGCGGGCACAATGATGGTCAAAGACATCAACCCCGGTTCAGGCGACTCCAGCCCGGAGCAATTCGTCAGCCTGGGCGGTTACGTCTACTTTACGGCCTACGACGCCACAAACGGCGAAGAATTGTGGCGCACCGACGGCACAGAGGCGGGCACAACGCTGGTTAAGGACATCTACCCCGGCGCCACCTCCTCCTCCATCTACTACCTCACCAAAAACAACGGGCGGCTTTACTTCAGGGCCAAAGACACAGGCAATAATTACGAATTGTGGACCTCCGACGGCACCACCGCCGGCACCGTCATGGTGACGGAAATTCGCGCCGGCACGGCCGGTTCCAGCCCCGCCTACATCACGCCATTCGGGCCAGGCGTCATTTTCAGCGCCAGCGACGGCGTTAATGGGACAGAATTATGGCGCAGCAATGGCACAAGCGGCGGCACGACAATGGTTAAAGACATCAATCCGGGCAGCGCCAGTTCCAGCCCCATTTATATGGAAGCGGCCGGCAGCTACGTTTACTTCAGGAGCAACGACGGGAGCAATGGCAGCGAACTGTGGCGCACCGACGGCACGGAAGCCGGCACCATTCTGGTCAAGGATATATTTCCCGGCAGCGGCAACGCCAATCCCGCTTATTTAACAGAGGTCAACGGCGCGCTCTTCTTCAAGGCAGACGACGGGGCCAACGGCGTGGAACTGTGGCGCAGCGACGGTACGGAAGCCGGCACGACCCTGGCCGCAGACATTTACCCCGGCGCAGCCAGCAGTTTCCCCGGCAACCTGACAGCCTGGAACACCGACCTCGTCTTTTCCGCCAATTCGCCTGACAACGGCCGGGAAGCCTGGCGCAGCGACAGCACCGCCGCCAACGCCAACGCCAACCTGTTCCTTGACATTGCCGAATCCTACACTGAAGACAGTTCCCCCAATGAGATCACTCCCTTTGCCAACGGCGTCGCTTTTTGGGCCGACGACAACGTGTATGGGGAAGAGCTGTGGTACAGCGACGGCCGTACCGCCACGCGGCTGACCGACATTTACCCCGGCGGTTTTAGCGCCGCCCCCGGCGCCCCCAGTATGGCCGCCCTCAACGGCAGCCTGATATTTTCCGCCAACGATGGCAGCAACGGCGAAGAATTGTGGCGCGCCGACAATACCCCCGGCAGCGCGGCGCTGCTTAAAGACATTTTCCCCGGCAGCAGCGACTCCTCGCCGCAGGAACTGACGCTCTTTGGCGGGCGCGTTTACTTCACCGCCGACGACGGCAGCAACGGCCTTGAATTGTGGCGCACCGACGGCACAACCAGCGGCACAACCCTGTTTGCCGATATTCAAAGCGGCGCGTCTTCCGGCTCGCCCGCCCAGCTCACCGTCGCGGGCGGCCGTCTCTTCTTCGCCGCCGACGATGGAACCAACGGCGTGGAACTGTGGGCGACAGACGGCTCGTCCGGCAGCGCCGCTCTGGTCAAGGACATTGCCGCCGGCAGCGCCAGCGCCAACCCGGACAGGCTGACGCCCATCGGGGACAAGGTGTACTTTACCGCCGACGACGGGACAAACGGCGTCGAGTTATGGGTCTCCGACGGCACGGCCGCCGGGACGCAGCTAGTGAAGGATATAGACGCTGGCAGCAGCGCGCCGCTGCAGTTAACCGCGCGCGGCTCCCTGCTCTTTTTCTCTGCCTCGGAGAGCGGTTCCGGCCGGGAACTGTGGGTAACGGATGGCACGGCCGCCGGCACGCACGTGGTAAAGGATATAAATCCGGGAACAAGCAGTTCTTATCCGGAAGCGCTGGCGGCTGCGGAAACCCTGCTCTTTTTTGCCGCCTACGATGGCGTCAACGGCCGTGAACTGTGGGTAACAGACGGCACGGAAGCGGGCACAACGCTGGTCAAGGACATCTGGCCCGGCTCCAGCGAATCCTACGTTGATGAAATTGTGGCGCTGGCAGGGGACACGGTTGCCTTCAGAGCTACTTCCGACGACGCCACGGGCGAGGAACTATGGTACTCCGACGGGACGGAAGCGGGCACAATGCTGCTGGCAGACCTGAATACCGCGCCTTATGAGAACGGGGACCCCTATGAGTTGACGACGGTCAACGGTCGTCTCTTCTTCGGGGGCTGCCATTATCTTTACCAATGCGAACTGTGGGTATTGACGTTCAACAACACAGTTTACCTGCCGCTGATCATCAAATAACCATGCCGTCAAGGTGACAGTCACCTCTCAGGTGACTGTCACCTTTGCTGCCGGACAAAACAAAAAGGAGAAAACATGTCTCTCAACAATATCCCTCAAAAACGCGCCGCCATTTCTTTGCTGCTGCCCATTTTGGCGCTGGCGGCGCTGGCCGGCCTCATACGGCCGTTGGGGCTGCAAGCGGCTCCAACGGCCGTCCTCTACGTCAACGCCACCACCGGTGATGACAACAACGACTGCCTTTCCGCCGGAACGGCCTGCGCCACGATTGCCGGCGCCCTGGCCAAAGCCGTTTCCGGCGATACCATTGAAATTGCCGCCGGAACGTACCATGAGTTTGATCTGACGATTGACCAGCCGGTGACCCTGAACGGAGCGGGGCCGGGCAGCGCCATTGTAGACGCAGGCGGCAACGGCCGTATCTTTTACCTGACGCAAGACGTTACCCTGTCTAACATGACCCTGCAAAACGGCTACCGGCCCAGCGGCGCCGACGTTTTTGAGGAAGGCGGCGGCGCGCTGCTCATTGGCAGCCAAAGTGACGCCCTGATACAAAATGTGGTTATCACAAACAGCGCAGCCACCGGCAACGGCGGAGCCATTTTTAATATGGGCAATCTGACCATTGACAATAGCGAAATTGTTTCCAATACGGCCGGCAGTTATGGCGGCGGTATTTATAGTTATCTTTCGGGCGGCCTGACAGTGACCCGTTCCCGCATCAACAACAACGCGGCCGCCGGTCTTTATGGCGGCGGTATCTACACGACACGGCCGTTAACCCTGACGGACACGACAATCAGCGGCAACAGCGCCACATCATTAGGCGGCGGCGTGTCATTTAGCGCCAGTACGGCCGTTCTCACCAACGTGACCTTGTCCGGTAACGAGGCGTCTTCCGGCGCCGGTTTTTACGCCCCAAGCGGCGCAATCACCATGACCAACAGTACCGTCAGCGGCAATACAGCCAGCAGCAATTACGGCGGCATTTACGTGACCAGCGCGGCTGTCTCCATCACGATCATTAACAGTACAGTAGCTTATAATGGACGCACAAACGCAGCCGGCATAGGCTGGAACGGCATCAGAGCCGCTACTGACGCCAGCGTTACCTTGCAAAACACAATTATTGCCAACAACCAGGAACGCCAATGCAGTACCAGCGCCAATTGGGTGTCGAATGGGAATAACCTGTCCAGCGATTTTCGCTGCGACTTGCACAGCGCGGGCGATCAGGAGGGCGTAGACCCGCTGCTGGGCGCGCTGGCGGATAACGGCGGCCCGACCCAAACCCACGCCTTGCTGCCGGGCAGCCCGGCCATTGACGCGGGCAGCAATACCAACTGCCCGGCCGCAGACCAGCGCGGCGTGGCCCGGCCGTATGACGGCGACAATGACGGCACGGCGATGTGCGACATTGGGGCGTATGAAGCGGAACATCAGTTGACGATTGCCGACAGTTCTGTCCTGGAA
>JALUPA010000736.1:0-10381 GCA_027054335.1 Ardenticatenaceae bacterium | reverse complement strand
AACCGTTACTGTAGATTACGCTACTGGCGACGGCACGGCCGTTGCCCCCGCCGACTATGCCGTGACAAATGGCACGCTTACCTTCAACCCCGGCGATACCCAACAGACAATTTTGGTCCCCATCGTCACGGACAGCGACGACGAAACGGATGAAACCTTTTCGGTCACGTTGAGCAATGCCGGCAACGCCTTCATCCTGGATGGCGCGGCCGTGGGCGCGATCATTGACGACGACGGCCTCCCCTCATTGAGCATCAATGACGCGACGGTAGATGAAGACTCCTTTTTTAGCGGGGGAACGGCCATCTTTGAGGTCACGCTTTCTCCGGCCGCCGCCAGTGTGGTAACGGTAGATTATGCGACCGGGGACGGGACGGCTGTGGCCGGCAGCGATTACACAACCCAAAACGGCGTCCTCACCTTCAATCCCGGCGAAACCAGTAAACAAATCTCCGTCCCTATCCTCCAGGACGATTATGACGAAGGGAGCGCAGAAACATTTACCGTGCAGCTTTCCAATGCGAACAACGCCAATCTGGTTGACGGCGCCGGTCAGGGAACCATCACTGACAATGACACCGCCCGGTTGGCGCAAAATGTGGGGCCATCCGTTTTAGAAGGGGACAGCGGCACAACGACAGCAACATTCACCGTCACCCTGTCCACCCCGGCCGCTTTTGTCGTCACTGTAGACTATGCCATCAGCGACGGCTATGGCAGCACGGGGGCCAATTATGGCAGCGACTACACCGGAGCAATCAGCGGCACGCTCACCTTCCAACCCGGCGAAACGGAGCAGACTTACAGCGTCGAGATTATTGGCGACACAATCCGGGAAGAAGATGAGAGGTATGGATCAACAATCAGTAATGCCAACGTACCCATAACGACATCCGGCAGCAATGCTTTTATTCTCAATGATGATAATTATCGGGTTTACGTTCCGCTGGTTATACGGCCGTGAGGCGTGATGCGTGATGCGTGATGGGAAAAATTACGCATCACGCATTACGGCATCATTGACCACAACCCCTACCTTTTCTCTGCTAAAATTCAAACAAATACCATTGCCCGTCACGCCGGATGAAGGTCATCGTTTCGGCCTGGTCGCCGTCCGGGCCGAACAGGAACGGTAGTTCGGCTGTATCGCCATTGACAGTGACCTCGCCATTGATACGGCCGTTGCCAAAAAATTCCGCAAACTCCCCGGCCGCCTCATGCTCCGCCGTAATCTCACAAATTAGCGCCGTATCGCCATCATTTTCGCCCAATGGATCGCACAATCCGGCCAGATTTTCATACTCGCCGGAAGCGGCCGCCTGGAAAACCGCCTGCAAAACCGAGGCCGGGTCTGCAAAATCCGGCGCAGTTGCCGCCTCGACGGGGCTACCGCCCAATCGGGCGATCTCCGCCTCAATTGCTTCCCTGTCCGCAGAGTCGGGCACAAGCTCCAGATAGGTTTCAAAAGCGGCAATCGCCTCCTCCGGCCGATCCAGTCTGGTATACGCCACTGCAATATCAATGTTAAGGTCAGCCCGTTCCGGAGCCAGACGCAGTGCTTCCTGGTAAGCGGCAATGGCCTCTTCATACTGTTCTGTGATGGCGTAAGCCTGCGCCAGATTCAACTGAGCGGTAAGATTGTCCGGGGCAACGCGCACAGCATCCTGAAGCGCGGCAATCGCTTCGTCAAATTGCTCCAGATTCAAGTAGGCAAATCCCAGATTGTTGTACGCCCATTCATGCTCCGGGTCCAATCGGATCGCTTCCTGAAAGGCGGTTATCGCCTCGTCAAACTGCCCTTGCTGCCCGTAAGCCACGCCCAGGCCATTGTACGTGTCCGCATCTTCCTCGTTAACTTCCAGGGCTTGCTGGCAAACGGACAGGGCGTCGTCTCCTCTCAGCGCCAACGCGCCGCACAGGTTGGGCAAGGCCAGGGGATGTTCGGCGTCAATAGCCAGCGCCTGGTTCAGGATGTCCACTGAGGCGTCATAGTTATCCATGTCCAGGAATGCGCCGCCTAATGCGGCCATAATGTCGGGATTTTCCGGCTCCAGTTCCAGGGCGGCCTGAAATTCAGCGGCGGCTTCGTCGAATTTGTCCGCTTCCATCAACTCGCCGCCGCGTGTAAAACGTTCGGCGGCGGACAGGGTGGGTTCCGAGCTGGGTACAGCCGTGGGTGCGGGTGTATCGTCAACCGCCGGTTCTGTTGGAGCAACCTCCGCTGGCTGCTCCCCGCCGCCGCAGGCTGCCAACAGCAGCATACTCATCAGGAACAAGGAAACTAACAGGAACGGCCGTTTCCCCCCCATCACCCCTTCCTTTTGCTCTCGTAAATTCATAATTTTGAAAAACATCATTTACCTCCACAGGTAGTTGGCGAAGCATATCGCCGGTTTGGTTAGCTAAAAAAACCATCATAAAAGAAAAGCGATCAGGAAACGATCAAGCGTATGTGAGGCGGGTCACGCTTTCACGCATCACACCTTGCGTCCTTTTCCGATCGTTTCCTGATCGTTTTGTCCTTACGATGTACCTACGACAACTCAAACCGGCGATTACCATCGCCCCATACCTATGGAGGTAATATCGTATGCTACACACTCCCCCGAACACATTAGCCCAACAGAAAAGGGCGATGCACCGGAAACGGCCGTATCTCATCCTCATCATCCTCGCCGCCGCCCTGCTGGCCCTGATCCCCCTCATGCGGGCCGCAGCGGGCGGCACGGCCGTTACCGCCGCCGCTCCGCCGCCCCCCACCCGCCTGGAAATCAACACCGTTCCCCTCGGCTCGCGCCCGGCTGGATACACACCGGTCAACGGGCAAGTTTTCTTCAACGCCTGGGACGACGACAACGGCAAGGAACTGTGGGTTTCCGACGGCACGGCAGGCGGCACGCGGCTGGTCAAAGACATCAAACCTGGCCCCGCTTCCAGCGCCCCCAGCCAACTAACTGCCCTGGGCAACAACCTGCTGTTCGTCGCCGACGATGGCGTCAACGGCGCTGAACTATGGCTGAGTGACGGCACGGCAAGCGGCACCACGATGATCAAAGAAATCACCGTCGGCTCTACCGCCTATCCCTTTTTCGCGGGCATCACCGCTTTTGGCGGCACGGCCTTCTTCCAGGCAAGCGATGGGGTAAACGGCCGTGAACTGTGGAAAACAGACGGAACCGCCGCCGGTACCGTCATGGTCAAAGACATCCGCTCCGGCGCAGACGATTCCGAGCCGCAGAACTTTACCAGCATGGGCGGCGTCATCTACTTCCGCGCCGACGACGGCGTCAACGGCGCTGAACTGTGGCAAACAGACGGCACAGAAGCGGGGACCGCACTGGTTAAAGACATTTTTCCCGGCCCTTCCTCCTCCTCCCCCTACGGCATAGTCAACAACGGCGCTCTGCTTTACTTTGCCGCCGCCAATGGCAACGTGGGCAATTACGAATTATGGGTTTCCGACGGCACAGACGCCGGCACAACAGAGATAGAAATTTACTCCGGCACGATTGGCGCATCCGTCTTTGCTTTGACCCCGTTTGGTTCCGGCGTCCTCTTTTCCGCCAATGACGGCCCCAACGGCAGCGAATTGTGGTACAGCGACGGCACGGCAGGCGGCACAGCCATCGTCAAGGACGTTCGATCAGGCCCCCTGTCGTCGTCAATATTCCAGATAGACGTTGCCGGCAGCCGCGCCTTTTTCAAAGCAGACGACGGCAGCAACGGGCTGGAATTGTGGGTGACGGATGGCACAGCCGCCAACACCACCCTGGTAAAAGACATTAACCCCGGCGGCGGCAGTAGCAATCCGGAACAGGTCACCGTCGTGTCCGGCAATGCGTTCTTCCGGGCAGACGACGACGTAAACGGAAAGGAACTGTGGCGCAGCGACGGCACAGCAGCAGGCACAACGCTGGTGCAAGACATCTACCCCGGCGCGGAGAGCGGCAATCCCACCAACCTGACCCAGGTCTTCAACACCCTGGTCTTCACCGCCAGAACGCCCGATTACGGCGAGGAAATGTGGACCAGCAACAGCGACGGCAGCGTCGTGGGCATGGTCACAGATATTGTGGACTCGTACAGCGACAGCGGCTTACCTTACGGGATGACCCCCTTCGCCGGCGGCGTCGTCTTCCGCGCTAATGACGGCCTCAGCGGGGCGGAACTGTGGTACAGTGACGGCAGCATAAGTGGAACCCGGCAAATCGCCGACATCAATCCCGGTTCGAGCAGCGCCAACGTCTCCTCCATGACTGCTTTGGGCGGCAGCCTGCTCTTTGCCGCCGACGATGGCACGAACGGAGATGAGTTGTGGCTGTCGGACGGCACAGCGAGCGGCACAACATTGATCAAGGACATTTACCCCGGTATCACCTCCTCCTATCCTGCCGACCTGACCGCCTTTGCCGGTTACGTCTATTTTGTGGCGAACGATGGCAGTAACGGTAACGAGTTGTGGCGCAGCAACGGCACAGCTTCCGGCACGGCCGTTTTTGCTGACATTCAGAGCGGTGCGGCGTCCGGTAGTCCTTATGAATTGGCTGCGGCGGACGGCCGTCTCTTCTTCATAGCCGACGATGGCGTGAACGGGAATGAGTTGTGGGCCACCGACGGTACGCCGGGCAGCACTGCTCTGGTCAAAGATTTGAACGGCAGCGCGTCCGGTTCCAGTCTGAGCCGGTTGACGCCGGTGGGAGACAAGATTTACTTTGTGGGCGACGATGGAGTGAACGGCCGTGAGCTATGGCTGTCGGACGGCACAGAGGCGGGGACGCAGATGGTCGAGGATATTAACAGCGGCGGCAGCGCTGCGCCGAATAACCTGACGCCGTTTGGCTCCTTGCTCTACTTCACGGCGGATGATGGCATAAACGGCCGTGAACTGTGGGTGACAGACGGCACGGCGGCGGGAACGCAAATGGTGAAAGATATTTACCCCGGCAGCGACGGCTCCTCTCCCGGCTCGTTGGCTGCGACGCAAAATCTGCTCTACTTTGCCGCCGACGATGGCGTTAACGGGGACGAATTGTGGGCCACCGATGGCACAGAAGCGGGAACGCAGATGGTCAAGGACATTTTCCCCGGCTCCGGTAATTCCTCTCCAGGCGAGATTACCCCGCTGCTTGGCGACACAATCCTGTTCCGCGCCAAAGGGACCGACGCGGCTGGCGATGAGCTGTGGTTCTCTGATGGCACGGCCGCCGGCACGAACCTGTTGGCCGACCTGGAACCGCTGGCGAACTGGGATTCTTACCCGGAATATATCATGGCGACAAACGGCCGTGCCTTCTTCACCGCCGATGACCGGCTGCACGGCAATGAATTGTGGTCTCTGACTTATGGTTATACCGTCTACTTGCCGCTGATTGTCAGATAGAACGTGATGCGTGATGCGTGAAAACATATCACGCATCACGTTTTCACGTATCACGGTTTTTGCGCGCCGCTTCCAATTCCTCTGGCTTACGCGGGTCCAGCAATTCGTCAATGTGCATCCAGATGACGCGGGCGTAATGGAAGATGAGGGGGATAGAGAGAAAAACAACGGCCGACGCGCCCAACAGATAACCAATGGCGTCCGGCTTTACGGTGAGGTACAGGCCAATCCCGGCTAAAACGGCAATGACAAAGCCCATCACGTACCCCACAAAGACGGCCATCATAAAGTAGCCTTGCTCCCGCTCGTAGACAATACCGCAGTGGGGGCACGTTTTGTTCATCCTGAAAAAGCCGCGATAAACTTTCCCCTGCAAACAGTGGGGGCATTTTAGTGTGAGAATTGCTTTAAGGCGCATAAGTTTCCTGCCGGGAATTTTTGCCGGAAGTATAAGCAAGCCAACCGGAACTGCCAACCTTTCCCCCCACCGCAGAGCTAATCTCCTGCATAACAATATTCATCTACCAGACGGCCGTTGCCATCATAAAGATAACCACAATCACCGGCATTGGCCCACAAAGCGCGGTCTGAAGCAAAGGAAAAGCCACATTATCCCAACCTCAGCCAAACTTATGCCCAGATTAAGCGCATCGGTCAATTTGGTAATCTCCGCTATAATTCCCCCATTATTGTCACCGAAAGAAGGAAACCTATATGCAGCTTTACATAATTCGCCACGCACAATCAGAAAACAACGCCATATGGGCCAGCACGGGCAGCGACGACGGCCGTGTCCCCGACCCCGCCCTCACTGAAATCGGCCGCCGGCAAGCCCGGATAGTGGCTGAATATATTCGGGAGGCAGATGAGGATACGGCCGTTACCCCCGACGATCCCTACAACCACCAGGGCTTCCACCTGACCCATCTCTATTGCAGCCTGATGCGCCGCGCTGTGCAGACCGGAACCTACCTGAGCCACGCCCTCGATCTGCCCCTCATCGCCTGGCCCGTCATCCACGAAGGCGGCGGCATCTACGAAAAAAATGAAACCGGAGAGCGCATTGGTCTGCCCGGCCCCAATCGCGCCTTTTTCAGCCAACACCACCCGGAACTACACCTGCCGGACGAATTAGGCGAAGAAGGCTGGTGGAACCGTCCCGTGGAAACCTGGGAAGAAATGCCGGGCCGGGCGCAACGCTTCCTGGACGAACTATACGCCCGCCACGGTGACAGTGATGACCGGGTCGCCATCGTCACCCACGGCGGCTTTTATTACGCTTTTTTCTCGGTTTTGCTCGATTTTTGGCGCACGCAGGTTGATTTTGGCGGAGAACTGCCGGTCTGGTTCAAGGTCTTCAACACATCCATCAGCCGCATTGATTTTAACGACGATCACGTAAGTTTGACCTATCTTAACCGGGCCGATTTTTTGCCGCCTGAATTACTGACGTAACTGGAAATGATATAGCTACAAACTAACAATACCCTTACCTTTTTTATAAATACAGCAAGGATGTCGCAAAGTCAGATTTTTCGAGCAAACTCATCTATGATTTTGTGAGGGCCGACTGCCAGCAAGTAATATATTGAACCATCTTGCCGAAAAACGCACCGATATGCTTTGTCAACGTAAAATTCCCAGTAAACAGTACCGCGAATGCGATGAATTTGCAGGGAAGGATGGCGGGGATTCTGAGCCAAAAAACGCAATTGTTTCTTAAATTTCTTCTGGATCGCTAGGGGAAGTTGCTTGTAATCTTTCTTCACCCTCTCGGCCAGAATTACTTGCACGTCACTCATCTAGCCATTCAAGAACAGTATCAATCGTTTGCTCTGTCGCTCGCTTCACGCGCCCTGCCTGAATGTCAGCCTCCGCTTCCCGAATACGGGACTGCCAAGATTCAGTCCAAAAGTAGTTTTGCTCAGCAGCCGACAACTGATCCTGGATCAGAGAACTTATCTGCAAAAAAGTTTCATAACTCATCAAAACTTCAGATGCTCTGCCCTGATTGTCATAATAAATTTTTACGTTATCCAGAGAAATTGTTGACTCACTCATAATCGCTTCAACCCTACTAAAATGCCGTATATGACAAAATACTGGTAAATCTCCCTGACAATGTACCATACAAGATTTTATAAAACAACCGCTAACCTCCTCCGGGCAACTCCACAGTAAATGTCGCCCCTTCCCCTGGGTGGGATTCGGCCCGGATACGGCCGTTCTGGGCCAACACCAATGACCGGGCAATCGCCAACCCCAAACCAGAGCCGCCATCTGCCTGCCGCTGCCGGGATTTGTCGCCCCGGTAAAAGCGGTCAAAGACGTGTTCCGCCTCTTCCGGGGACAAACCGGGGCCGGTGTCTTGCACTTGCAAGCGTACCCCATATTCACTACGCGAAGCCGAGAGGGTGATACGGCCGTTTTCCGGCGTATACCGCAGCGCATTTTCCACCAGATTATCCAATACCTGCCCCATTCGATCCGGATCAACCAACACTTCCGGCAAATCCGGTTCCACCTCCAGCGCCAGGGTGATGTGTTTTTTTTCGGCGCGGGGCGTGTGGGTGACGATGGCCCGTTCCAGCAAAAGCTGCGGAGCCACCGGCCGCGCCGCTACCGACAGTTCTCCGGCGTCGGCCAGCGAGAGAGTGCGCAAGTCAGCCACCAACCTGTCCAGCCGTTTGGCTTCGTCATGCAGCACGTCAAATGTTTCCTGGGACGGGGGCAGAACGCCATCACGCAGCGCTTCGGTGTGGCCTAAAATCAGGCTGAGAGGGGTGCGTAAATCGTGGGCGATATCGGCCGTCATCTGGCGACGCATATCGCGGGATTGCGTCAACTGCTGGCTCATTTGGTTGAAGGACGCGGCCAATTGGCCCAATTCGTCGCGGGAACGCACCGGCACTTGCTGGGACAAGTCGCCGGCGGCTACTTTTTGGGTAGCGGCGGTTATTTCCTGCAACGGCCGGGTCAACGTCCGCGACAACAACACCCCCAGCAGCAAAGCCACAAGCCCCGCGACCAGCGCCGCCAAAAACAGGGCGCGGTTGATACGCCGGGAAACGTCATTGATATTGACAAACGGCCGTGGCCCCGGTTTGGGCAAAAGCAGCGTCCCTACCTGCGCCCCGTTTACCTCAATCGGTACCCCCTGGGCCACAACAGGCGGCGGAACTACCCGTCCCATCCGCATATTCAGCCCCGGCACAACGACCACGCCCCGCTCGTCTGCCACGGCAAACAAACGGTGTCCCCCCCGCCGGTTCTGATTCAACTGCTGCAACTCCGGCAGTTCCCGGCCGCGCCATCCCCCATTTTCTTCATAAAAATCAGCCAACTGATTTGCCAGCAGTTCCCGGTTCTGCGCGGCCACAAAACTGTCAAATTCCCGCGCCGCCACCGCCCCGGCAAACACAGCCACCAGAGCAATCCCCACCAAACTCACCAGCAAAAAAGCCAGCGTCAACTTAACCGTCAAAGACAAAATTCACCTCATGGTAAAGGTGACAGTCACTTCCCAAGCGACTGTCACCTTTGTTCCACAAACCGATACCCCACCCCGTACACCGTCTGAATATAATGTGGTTTCCGGGGATTATCCTCAATTTTGGCCCGCAGATTCTTAATGTGAACGTCCACTGTACGCTCGTACCCTTCGTAGGCTGTGCCTTGCAGCCTGTCCAGCAAATCCAGCCGAGAGAAGACCCGCCCCGGAGAAGCCATCAGGGTTGCCAGTAAGTCAAATTCAGAACGGGTTAAATCTACGCGACGGCCGTTTACCGCCACAAAATACCCCGCCTGATCCAGAACAATGTCCCCCACTCGCAGCACCCGGGCCGCCGGTTCCGTCATCCCCAGGCGGCGCAACACGGCCCGAATCCGGGCCAGCAGTTCCCGCGGGCTGAATGGCTTGGTGATGTAATCGTCCGCGCCCAGTTCCAGACCCAGCACCCGCTCATCCTCATCCACCTTTGCCGTGAGCATGATAATGGGCGTGTTTTGCTCCCGGCGATGAACGCGCATAAATTCGTAGCCGTCCATCTGCGGCATCATCACGTCCAACAGGATCAGGTCCGGTTTTTCCTGCCGCGCCAGAAAGAGGGCGTCACGGCCGTTCTTCGCCGTCACCACCCGAAACCCGCTCTGCTCCAGATACGCCTTCACCAGAGACAGCAGCCGCTCTTCATCATCAATCACCAAAATCGTTTGGGCCATAAACCTCACCATACAGCAAAAATGGCTGCCAAAATCTGACAGCCATTCTACTTTAACGGAAAGTTGTTAAGCAATTATGAAGAAAATGTAAAGTCTCGTCAAAAATTGCCTGCAAACTTGCAACTTGCAACTTGCAACTTGTCCTGCAACTACGCCATCTTCTTCGTAAAATACTGATAAGCCAGCGTAAAACTGGCCGATTGCCACGTCGTCAGAATAGACATCAAAATAGCCCCGGCAATGCCCAGGCACAACGCCCCGGCAAAAGCGTAACTCATCGCCAACGGGCTAAAATCACCTGAGATAATGTTGCCCCACAACGGCGCAAAAATGATGAAGATAAAAGGCAGAAGCAAAATGCTCATCAAAATACCATAGCCAATGCTAATCAGGAAAAACAGAACGCCCAACAACAAAGATTCGCCCAAATTCGTCTTGAAAATCTGCCAGCCGTGGGAGATGGAGTCAACTGCGCCCATATCATGCAGCATAATGCCCCGGAAAGCAAAGGCATTGATAAAGCGCAGTAAAAGCCCGACAACACCAAACACACAGGCCAAAAGCACCAGGCAAAGGAACAGCAGACCAAACCCGGCTATCATGGATTCGATAACGCCAGGCCCCAAATCGCCGCCGGAACCATCCGCTGCTACAGCCGAACCAATTGCTCCGGCAAACATAAAGCCAATAACGGCCGCCACCACAAATACAAAAATGATGATGGGTAAATAAAGCAGCAAGCTCATCCCCACCAATGACCAGATTTTGGCCACACCGGCG
>JALUPA010000735.1 GCA_027054335.1 Ardenticatenaceae bacterium | reverse complement strand
CTCCATATTGGGTAATCTCACGGTCTTGGCGTTAATTATAACATAACAGGTTCCCGGAATTCGCCAAAGACATCCTTTAACGCCTGCGTGATTTCACCCAGGGTGGCGTAAGCGCGCACGGCGTCCATCAGAACAGGCATGATGTTTTGGGTAGTGGCGGCTGCCTGATGAATTTTCTCCAGTTCAGTCATAACCGCTTCGTGATCCCGGTTGGCGATAACTTCGGCCGTGCGGCGTATTGATTCTTCGGCTTGCTCGGTTTTGTACGAGTGGAGCGCCACATCCCGCTTTTCTTCTTTCACGCGATGTCTGTTGACGCCTACTTTGGCAATTGTGCCATTTTGCAGCCCCTGCTCGTAGCGAAAAGCCTGGCGGGCGACTTCCCGCTGCACAATGCCGTTGCTGACGGCCGTCACAATACCATCCCAGTCATCGTCTACCCGCTTCATTTCGGCCGCGATCCGCTTTTCCATTTCGTTGGTCAACGACTCGATATAATATGAGCCGCCCAATGGGTCTACCGTGTCGGCAATACCCATCTCTTCGACCAGCATTTGCATCGTGCGCAGGGAGATGAGGGCTGCCTTTTCGGTGGGGATGGTGTACGCTTCGTCATACGAGCAGAGGGCCATAGTTTGCGTGCCGGAGAGCGCGGAGAGCAGAGCATAATATGCGCCGCGCACAATATTGTTTTCCGGTTGCTCAATGGTCAGGCCGCCGCCGCCGCCGCCGGCGATCATTTTCATCTTCATGGTGCGCGGGTTTTGCGCGCCAAACTCGTCGCGCATGATTTTGGCCCACAGGCGGCGGGCGGCGCGGAATTTAGCGATTTGCTCGAAGAAATTGCCAAAGATGTCGAAGTTGAAGGAGATACGGCCGGCAAAATCATCCACGTGCAGCCCTCGTTCCAGCCCCAGCCGGATATAGGCGCGGGCGATGGCAAACCCGTAGGCAATTTCCTGCACCGGATTGGCGCCGGATTCGCGGATGTGGTAGCCACAGACGGAAACGGGGTAATATTTGGGCGCATTGCGGGCGCAAAATTCGATGGTGTCGCCGATAAGGCGCACGGCCGGTTCGACGGGAAAGACCCACGCGCCGCGGCCAATGTATTCTTTGAGAATGTCGTTTTGGGCCGTGCCGCGCACCTGGGCCAGGGGGATGCCCCGCTTTTCCGCCAACACAAAGTACATGGCCATAATCGGGGCGGCCACAGCGTTGATGGTGAGGGAAACGCTGATTTTTTCGATGGGAATCCCGGCGAAGGCCACTTCCATATCGGCCAGCGTGTCTACGGCCATACCGACGCGCCCTACTTCTCCTTCGGCTAAGGGGTCATTGGAGTCCAGCCCCATCTGGGTGGGCAAATCGAAGGCGACGTTGAGGGCATTCTGGCCGTTTTCGATGAGGAATTTGAAGCGTTCGTTGGTCTCGCGGGGGGTGCCGAATCCGGCGTACTGGCGCATGGTAAACGGCCGTTCCCGGTACATATTGGTGTGAATCCCCCGCGTAAAGGGAAACTCACCTGGCTGGCTGATTTCCTGTTCCACGTCCATTCCGGCCAAATCTTCCGGCCCATACACCGGCTTGACTTTGATGCCGGATTCCAGTGTAACGTCTCGTAGATTAGTCATAGCGCCTCCGTTTTTTAGTGTTCAGTGTGCAGTGTTCAGTGGAATACGACTCCACACTGAACACTGGTTACTGAACACTGGAAACTGATTCTCGAATAACGGCCGTAATCTCCTCAAACGAACTGCCGGTGGGGAAAACGGCCGTAACCCCCAACTCCAGCAGCGCCGGTATATCCCGCTCCGGGATGTTGCCGCCGACCAGCATGATTTTATCGGCTATTCCTTTGTCGGATAGCTCTGTCATCAGTTTTTGGGTGATGGGAATGTGTGCGCCGGAGAGAATGGAGAGGCCAATCACGTCCACGTCTTCCTGAAGTGCGGTTGCCGCAATCTGGTCAACGGTCTGGTGCAGGCCAGTGTAAATCACCTCAAACCCGGCATCCCGCAGCGCCAGCGCCACCACCTTGGCCCCCCGATCATGCCCGTCCAGCCCCGGTTTGGCGATCAGCACCCGAATTTTTCTCTCAATCATTTTCGACTCCTTTTAGGCGCACCCATCTCGCGGGCGATAATGTTGTGCAGGATTTCCGACGTGCCGCCGCCGTAGAGGAGGAAGCGGGCGTCGCGGAAGTAGCGCTGCGCGTCGTACTCCATGGCAAAACCGTAACTGCCCAAAATACGGGTACACTCGTCGGCAATGCGATTGGCCGCTTCGGTGGCGAACAGTTTGGTCATGGCTGCCAGTTTCATATCCCGTTGCCCCGCGTCAATCTGCCACGCCGCCCGGTAAACCAGCCCCCGCGCCGCTTCCAACTGCGTCCCCATCCCGGCGATTTTGTGCTGGATGGCCTGAAATTTGGCGATGGGACGGCCGAACTGTACCCGCTCATTGGCGTAGGCCACGGCCGTGGCCAGAGCTGCTTCTCCCAATCCCAGCCCCAGCGCCCCGGTCATTACCCGAATCTCACTCAGAATGCCGCCCAGATTCTTGAAGCCGGTACCCACTTCGCCCAGCAGGTTTTCGGCCGGGATGGGAACGTTATCCAGAATCAATTCTGACGTTTCCGAGGCGCGCACACCCAATTTTTCAATACGCCGCCCTACCCGCACGCCCGGCCGCGTTTTCTCTACCAGGAACAAATCCACACCTTTGAACCCGGCATCCGGGTCAGTTTTAGCGGCTACAGTGAAGAAGTCGGCCTGGGTAGCGGAGGTGATCCACATTTTACGGCCGTTAATCACCCACCCCCCATCTGTCTGCACTGCCCGCGTGGTAATGCCGCCCAAATCAGAGCCAAAATCCGGCTCGGTCATGGCAATAACGCCGATCTTTTCGCCGCGCAAGGCCGGTTTGAGCAGTTGTTCGCGGTGAACGGCCGCGCCAAAACGATACACCAGGTCCGTTCCCATCAAACTCTGCATCGCCACCGACGCTGCCAGTGACAACGAACCGCGCGCCAGTTCGGCAATCATCAGGCAGTAGGTGAAAAAATCGGCCCCCATGCCGCCCACGTCTTCCGGGTAACGCAGGCCAAAGTAGCCGTTGGCGGCGCACTTTTGGAACAATTCGTGGGGAAATTCTCCAGCTTCATCAATCCGGGCCGCTACAGGAACCACTTCCCGATTCACAAAACTGCGGACAGATTCCTGAAAAAGCGTCTGTTCTTCAGTCAGGGAAAAATCCATATTATCCTCTCACCCTCTCGTTCCACGCTCCGCGTGGAATGCCCTGCCAGACGCTCTGCGTCGTCGGTGGGGACGCAGAGCGTCCCGGCGCTCATTCCACGCAGAGTGTGGAACGAGAACGGGGTAGCATTACCACTCTGTCTGTACATCCAGCAAGCTCACCATATCCGCATAATTCCTGGCGCTTGAATAGCACCAATGCGTCGGCTCATCTACCCAACCACGCCTGACCGGATTGTTATGAATGTATGCCACCTTCTGCCGCATCATCCTGATACCCTGAATACGCTGCGGATGAGAACCTTCCTGCCAGAATTGATAATTTCGGTCTTGCTTGTACGGCCGTTTATACCGCGCCAGTTGATCCAAAATATGCTCCGCTCCCTGATCTCGGTACTGATTAATGATTTGTCGCGCCGTAAATGACTTGAAATTACCCATTTCTTTAGACAAGTCTGTAGCGGAAGCGATGAGATGCAGGTGATTTTTCATGATAACATAAGCATACAGTACAAGCCGTCCACTTTCCTGTAAAAACCGCAACGAATCCAAAAGAATATCCACCACCCAGGGCGCATTAAACAGCGGCAGCCAATTCACAATTGTCGCCGTCAAAAAGTAAGGCACATCTGCGTCGCCGTCGAAAATCTTGTAGCGGCTGCGAGCCATGTTACATCCTCCATACTTGCTCCGTACTCGTTCCATGCTCTGCGTGGAATGCTCGTGTAGACGCTCCGCGTCGTGCTGTGTTGTCAGTGGGACGCGGAGCGTCCGGGTGTTCATTCCACGCGGAGCGTGGAACGAGACGATCTTATATGACGCTTCGCTCCCGCAGAGCCGAAACGTCATAGCCTAACGCGCCGAACACTGTTTCGTTGTGTTCGCCCAGCCGGGGCGGGAAAGGCAGGGCCATTTTCTGCCGGCGTAAATAATCAGGAATAACGGGCGGCGGCGGGATGGCAATTTCTGTCTCTGTGCGCGGGTCGCAGGCGTGAACCAGATTGGCGGCTATCAAGGGATCGGCGCATACGTGGGGCAGGCGGTTAATGCGGGAGACGGCAACGCCGATTTTCCGAAACTGGGCGATGAGGTCGTCCGTGGGGATGGTGCGGAGAACGGCCGTAAATGCCTCATAAAACTGTTCCTTGGCGCCAATCCGGCCGGCATTGGTGGCGTACTCCGGCCGGGCCAGCGAGGCAAAACCGGGCAGCCGGGTAATCGCTTCCCACTGCCGGTCATTGCCCACTGAAATGTAAACCAGGTCGTCGGCCGTGGGCAGCACGGACACCGGGGCGAAAAACTGGTGGGTATTGCCCCGCCGCGTAACGGGGATATTAAAGCTGTGGGTCAGCATAATCGGCGATACCATCCAGGAAACGGCCGATTGCAGCATAGAAATGTCAATCCGGCAGCCTTCCCCGGTAACGGCGCGGCGGTATAACGCCTTCATTACCTGCCCATACGCATGTTCGCCGGCCCCCAAATCCACCATTGGCAGGCCAAATACCTGCGGCTCGCCGTCCGGCTCACCGGTTAAATCCATCCAGCCGGCCCGCGCCTGTAAAATGGGGTCGTAGGCCGCTTCGTCCACGTCCGGGCCAAAGCCGGTTGTGCCCAGCCAGATCAAGTCTGGCTTGACCTGGCGCAGGGTTTCGTAATCGATTCCCAGTTTCTGGTAGGAGCGCGCCCGGTTGTTGGTGGCAAAAATATCTACGGGCAGGTCGCGGATGAGTTGGCGCAGGAGGGTACGGCCGTCTTCCGTCCGCAAATTTAAGGTGATGGATTCCTTTCCCAAATTATTGGGCAAAAAATAGGCATTCATCCCCTTCTCGTCACCCAATACTTCCGGCCCAATCCAGCGATTCGGGTCGCCATACGGCGGGTTTTCCAGGCGAATCACCCGCGCCCCTTCTTCCGCCAGCCGCAGCGTCATGTAGGGCAGGGTGGTAGCCTGTTCGAGGGAAAGTACGGTTAGTGAATGGAAAAGTGTCATTTTTTACTACACAGAGGACGCTGAGAAGTCACAGAGAACACAGAGAGAACACGTTCTCTGTGTCTCCTCTGTGCGCTCTGTGTCCCTATGTCACATTTTTCTTCTCCGCCAGATGAATTAACACGCCAAACGCATCTTTGGGGTGGACAAATGCTTCCCGCCAAACCTTACCTTCAAACGTCACCCCGTCGGCGTAGGTGTGCCGGTAAGCAATCCGGCCGCCGCGCCGCTCCAGTTCTGCTATGGCTTCGTCCAGGTCAGCCACTTCAAAGGTGATGTGGTGTACGCCGGGACCGCCGTTGGATTTGAGGAAACGGGCCACCGGGCTGTCGTCGCGGGTCGGTTCCAGGAGTTCCATATGGCCGTCGCCCACCCGAAACGGCCGGTAGCGAATCCCCATATCCTCAATCAGTTCTTCCGGTTGGAATTCCGCGGCAAACCACGTTTCAAAAAAGGCTTGCGCTTCCTCTAAATTCGGTACAGCCAGCGCCACCCGTTCAATTCCCTTGATGTAACTCATAATTACTCCGAAATTGGTAATTAAGTAATTGGGTAATTACTAATTACCCAATTACCAAAACATCTTTTAACGCCTGTAAAAACAGTTCATTTGCTTCCGATGAACCAATCGTTACCCGGAAAGCGTCTGGCAGGCCAAACGCGGCCATGCTTCTCACGATGATCCCGCGCTGCAACAAGGCGGCGACTATTTCATCTACCGGCCGGGGCAGATTGGTGATGGAGATAAAGTTTGACTGGCTGGGAAAACATTTCAGCCCCAGTTCACGTAGTTTGGCGCATAAATAGCGGCGCCCTTCCCACACGACTTGTTGATGTTGGCGGCGAAACGCATCATCGTCAAGACTACCCAGAGCGGCCGCTAACGCAATCTCCCCGGTGTGAAACGGCCGTTGCACGTGCCGTACATAATTAGTAAGCCGCTCCGGCCCCACCATGAACCCCACCCGCATATTGGCTAATCCGGCCGTTTTTGAGAAACTACGCACAATCAGCACATTGCACTCTTCCTTTATATAGGCCAGACTGTCCGCATAAGCCGGATCGTCCACAAAATCATAATAAGCCTCATCAAACAGCACCACCACGTGGTCTGGCACACGCGCCATAAACGCATCTGCTTCTGCCTGAGTGATGATATGGCCTGTCGGGTTATTGGGCGTACAGAGAAAAACCAGACGGGTATCCGCATCAATTTGCTGCAGCATACCGTCTAAATCATGCCGGCAATCGGGCAGCGGTTCAACCCGTCTCGGCTCGCCGCCAAAAGCCTTGACAAAGATGTGGTACATGGGAAACGTGACGCGACTCATCACGGCATTCCCGCCGTCAAATATGAACGCCTGGGCAATCATGTGCAAAATATCTGTGCCGCCATTGCCCACGATAAAATTATTTTCATTCAAGCCATATCCGGTGTGGTCGGCCAGCTTGCGGCGCAATTCCCGTTCGGTGTTGCCAGGGTAAAGATGCGCCTGATTGAGCATCGCTTGAGCAGCGGCAATGGCTTTGGGAGAAGGGCCAATAGGGCTTTCATTGGAAGCCAGCTTGACTACTTTTTCCAGGCCAAACTCTCTCTTGACGTCCTCAACCGATTTTCCGGGAACGTAGAAGGGCAGGTCAATTAGATTGGGATTAAATCGGGGGTTTCTCACGTGAATTCACCTTTTCTCGTCTAATGCCGCCAAAATGCGTTCTGGCGTCATGGGCAGCCGGGTCATGCGTAGGCCAATGGCGTCGTAGATGGCGTTAGCGATGGCGGCAGCCGTGGGTGTGCCGCCCATTTCGCCTACGCCTTTCGCGCCAAAGGGGCCGCCGGGATCGTCGGTTTCGATGATAATGGTTTCAATCTGGGGCATGTCGGCGCTGGTGAAGAGGCGGTAATCGAGAAAGTCGGGGTTGAGGACACGGCCGTTTTGCACTACTACCTCTTCCGTCAAGGCATACCCCAGCCCCATCTGCGCCCC
>JALUPA010000734.1 GCA_027054335.1 Ardenticatenaceae bacterium | reverse complement strand
AATCTGGTCAGCAGGCCGCTGAAGTATTTGAATCTCTGTTTAAAAAACAGATGCCCATGCCCATTCTTACCGGATGAAACACATATTGACCTATCTGTCAAGCACTAAATTCACAACACTCGAGTCATCCAGACATCACTTCTGCCAGGTTGACGGCCGTTCTCGACCGGTTGCCGACCATAACAGGAGGTTCTGGCGTGTCTACCCTGCGATTGCGTTTGTTGGGCGCATTTGATATTCAATATAACGACCTGGCGTTGCCCAAACCCCCTACGCTGAAATCTCAATCCCTGCTGGCATACCTCATTTGCCATCGTGACCGGCCGCAGCGCCGGGATAAACTGGTTGACCTGTTTTGGGGCGACCGGCCGGAACGGAAGGCGCGCCGTTCCCTGGCTACGGCCCTGTGGCACATCCGTCACCGCTGCCTCCCTGACGACGAGTTTCTTATGAGCGATGCCCGCACCGTGCAATTCAATCCTCAGGCAGACCTCTGGCTTGACGTTGACGAATTTGTCGCTCTGGCTGCGCGGGACGATATGGACAGCTTGCAGACGGCCGTAGCGCTTTACCGGGGCGCTTTTCTCGAAGATTTTTACGACGACTGGGTCATCAACGAGAGATACCGGCTGGAGGCGTTGCTTTGCACGGCGCTGGAACGGTTAATGGCCGGCCATGAGGCCCAGGAAGAATACAAGGCGGCGTTGGCTGCGGCGCTGCGACTGCTGCGCCTGGATCCCCTGCGGGAAGACGCGCACCGCCTGGTTATGCGGGCTTATTGCCGGTTGGGGCAGCGCAATGCAGCCCTGGAGCAGTACCGCCGCTGCCGGGAGGTCACGCGGGAGGAATTGGGGGTGGAACCGATGGCGGAGACAACCGAACTCTACCAGGCCATCCTGGCGGGATGGGTAGAAAGCGGGGGTGTTTCTGCGGTTCAGGCCGCCCCAACGCCGCCATTGCCGGAAACGGTCTGGTCGCCAGGACGTATGCCATTGGACGCGGCCGCAGCCACTCCCTTAGTTGGCCGTGAGCCGGAACTGGCGCGTTTGCAGCAATGGTGGCGGGAAACGCAGGCCGGGCAGGGTCGCCTGATCCTCATTGGCGGCGAAGCCGGTATTGGTAAAAGCTGCCTCATCCAGACCTTTGCGGAATATCTGCGCTGGGAGGGCAGCCTGGTTTTGTGGGGCCGCTGCTACGAATTTGAACGTTTCTTGCCTTACCAACCGCTGGCTGAATTGTTGCAAGCCGCTTTGCCTGCCCTGGCGGCCATTGGCGCTGCAAACCTGCCACCCTGGGTTTTGGGAGAAGTAGCCCGGCTGGCGCCTGAATTATTGGAGCAGCCTGCTTTGGCCTGCGACGAAAGGCTGCCGAATTTTCCTATCTTCCCCGCGATTCGTTCTGACCAGGAGCGCGGTCGTCTCTTTGACGGCGTGGCGCGCTTCCTGGCCGAACTGGCAAATCACAGCCCATTGCTCATCGTCCTGGAAGATTTGCATTGGGCTACGGAAACGACCCTGCAACTACTCCACTACCTGGCGCGCCGCTTGACGGATCATGCAGTGCTGCTGGCAGGTTCTTATCGTTCCGGGGAAATGGCTCCCCAACACCCCTGGCCGCGGCTCAGACAGCAGCTTTTGCAGCAAGGGTTGGCTGAATTACTCCCTCTGCCGCCGCTTTCAGAAACGGCCGTAGAAAAAATGATCGCCGAAATGTCCGGGGCGGGTGAGGCGGCGCGTCCCCTGGCCCGGCAGTTGCATCGCAAGACGGAAGGCAACCCGTTGTTCATCATGGAGATTATCAAAACGCTCTTTGAAACGGGCGTGCTGCGTCTGGAACAAGGGCGCTGGCAAGGTGATTTTACCCGCGTCAGCGCGGCGGAACTACCCTTGCCGGCCGGCGTGAGCGAACTCATCCGGGAGCGGGTGGGGCGGCTGGATGAAACCGGCCAGGCAGCGCTGCAACAGGCAGCCGTGCTGGGCCGCGAATTTGACTTTGACGTTCTCAACGCGCTGCGGGGCGAGGAGGAGGAAGCGACCCTCAAGGTGATTGATACGTTACTGCGCCGCCGGCTCATCGCTGAAGGGATGGGGCAAATGGGGCGGGATTATGCCTTTACCCACCACCTTATCCAGGAAGTGGTTTACGCCAACATCCCGCGCCGGCGGCGGCAGCACACACATGCCCGCGCGGGGCAGATCATGCAAACTCTTTACGG
>JALUPA010000733.1 GCA_027054335.1 Ardenticatenaceae bacterium | reverse complement strand
GTGAGGCTGAATTTGAATATTGGTATCCGCCGCTGGGGGACGACCGCCGTTTTGATCTGGAAGATTTTGGCAAAGCGTCGCTGGAAGGAGGGGACGTGATGCCCATCGGTAACAAGACCGTTCTCATCGGCATGGGCGAGCGTTCCACCGGGCAGATGATTGAGCAGATAGCCCGCGCCCTGTTTGCCGCCGGGGCCGCGGAACGGGTCATCGCCTGCCACATGACGCGGGATCGGGCGCACATGCACTTGGACACCATCTTTACCATGCTGGATCGGGACGCCGTGACCATCTATCCCAAAGTGGTCAACCAGATTACCGCTTACAGCATCCGCCCCGGTGACAATGAGCATATTTTTGACGTGCGACAGGAGAAAAGTTTTCTGGACGCGGTGCAGGATGCGCTGGGCGTGAAAAAATTGCGCATCATTGCTACAGGGGGTGACGAATACCAACAGGCCCGCGAGCAGTGGGATGACGGCAACAACGTGGTGGCCCTGGAACCGGGCGTGGTGATTGCCTATCGCAAAAACACTTACACGAATCAAAGTTTTCGCCAGGCGGGGATTGAAGTAATTGAGATTGATGGTTTTGAACTGGGCAAGGGACGCGGCGGCGGACATTGTATGACCTGCCCGCTTTTGCGTGATGGTATTTAGGGTCGTAGGGCGATTTGGCAAATCGCCCTACAAAATGCCAGACTGTCTTGTCTACTTTTTTACCCCGATCATGTTATAATTTTCCCGTCCACATCCTCTTTACATGGTAGCCGGATACTGGGTTCTTGCAGTGCGATTCTGGTAAATCGCGTCACAAACAAAAAGGGAGAAAGCCACACTTATGGAAAACCAGCCGAAAAAACAACTCCACCTGACCGCAGAAGAACGAACGATCTGCCAGCAAATAACCGCCGGCAAAGCGCCCTACAGCCAGCGCGCCCAGGCAGTCTTGGCTTTGGCTGATGGCGCGTCCCAGGCGGAGGCAGCCCAGCAATCCGGGCTGACGGAAAATCAGGTACGCTATTGGTTAGGGCGCTTTCGCAGCAAACGGCTGGACATCTTCCCGGAAAGTGTGCGCTCTGATAAACAAGAGGCGGTACAGTCCCCGCCCGTCCCCACCGTGGACAGTCTGCCGGAACCATCACCGGAAACGGCCGCCGCTGTAGATGCCCTGGTCGCCGAAGCTGAAGAGACACCAATGACGGCCGTTCCCAACAAGCCATCCGGCAAAAAGAAGAAATCCAGCGGGAAGAAGGGCAAGAAGGGGAAGAAAGACAAAAAACAGCAAAAAAGCAGCAAGAAGAAAAACAGTTCCCAGAAAAAGGAGAAAGCAATGAGCAAAAAGAAAGACAAGAAGGAAAAGAAGGGGAAGAAAGGCCAGAAGAAGGGTAAGAAAGACAAGAAGCAGCAGAAAAGCAGTAAGAAGAAAGGTAGTTCCCAGAAAAAGGGCAAGAAAAAGAAGAAGAAGTAACGTTGCAGACCCAAAGCGCTGATTTTTATTTACCAAACGATGTTGAGCTAACCGAGATTGTTGGAGGGATCACGGCCGTATACCCCACCATCCCCGAAGCCAGCCAAAACATCACCCTTTGCGCTTACGACACCTTTGACTGGCGACTGTACCGGAACGCACTGGTCCTCACCAGTCAAAATAACGAATACAGCTTGCGGGAACTGGATACGGCCGTCACCCTGGCCCAGGAAATCTGCCCGACGCCGCCCGTTTTTGCGGACGATTTTCCGGCGGGGGCGCTGCGCGAGCGGGTAGCTCCCATTCTGGGCGTGCGGGCGCTTCTGGAGATGGCTTGCGCCGATGTGACCCGGACAACCTACCCCCTTTTGAATGAAGATGAGAAGACAGTGGCCCGGCTGGTGGTGGAAGAGATACGGCCGTCTCCCGCTGCCACCCCCCTAACCACCCTCCACTTGCACCCCCTGCGCGGCTACGACCAAGAAGCCCAGACTATCAGCCAAATTTTGCGCGATACCGGCCTCACTCCCGGTGAAGGGGCAGACATCTACCGGCAAATCATGGCCGCCGCCGGCAAAACGCCGGGCGGCTACACCCCCAAGCCCGCCGTGCCGCTGACGCCAGAGATGCGGGCGGACGAAGCGGCCAAACAAATCCTGCGCGCCCAACTCAAAGTTATCCGCAGCAACGAACCGTACATCGCCCAGGACATTGACACCGAATTTCTGCACGATTTCCGCGTCGCC
>JALUPA010000732.1 GCA_027054335.1 Ardenticatenaceae bacterium | reverse complement strand
CAGAAAGCTCTGGAAGCCTGGTACATAGATACAAAACAGGCTAAGTGGAAAACGCCTTCGGACATCAAGCGCGTTTATCGTAACGCCAGTTTTGTTGCCAATAACCGTGTTGTTTTCAACATCAAAGGCAATCGCTATCGCCTCGTCGTTGCTATCGCCTATAAAAGCGGCATTGTATATATCCGCTTTGTAGGTACGCACAGCGAATATGACAAAATTGATGTAACAACAATTTGATGGAGCAAGTTGTGATGGATATTCGACCTATTAAAACAGAAGCGGATTATGAATGGGCTTTGGCAGAGATTGAAGCTCTTTTTGATGCGGAGCCTGATACGCCTGATGGCGACCGCCTGGATGTGCTGGTGACGCTTGTTGAAGCGTATGAAGACGAACATTACAGCATTCCGCTGCCTGATCCGGTAGACATGCTGTTGTATTACATGGAAAGTCGTGGCTTAACCCGGCGTGACCTGGAACCTTACATTGGCACAAGAGCCAGAGTTTCTGAAGTGCTGAACAGAAAACGTCCTCTGACAGTTAATATGATGCGGAAACTTCATGCGGGATTGGGTATTTCGGGAGATGTTTTGTTGCAACCGGTGGCAGTAGCTGCCTGATTTACAGGAAGAATTGCTGACCGGTATGGGCTATCTGGACGCCGCTGGCGTGGACGGCCGTCCACGCCGCGCTGTCTTCATCTAAAATGGGATTGGTGTGGTTGATGTGGGTCAGCACCAATTGCGTGGGCAGATGGGCAAAGCGTTCAATGGTATCCGGGACAAGAGGGTGGGCTACCGGGAGACGGCCACCTAACTCATCCGGGCTGTAAAAGCTGGCGTCTACCAGGGCCACGTCTACCGAAGCCAGGATTTTGGCGGCATTGGGCCAGTCATCCCAATTGTCAATGTCCGGCAGGTAGAGCAGGCGGCGGTTTGGCCCCTGAATGACAAAAGCAGCCGTCCCCACGCCCCACTCGTCCCGATGCGGTACGGGTACGGCCGTAATCTGCAGCCCTTCCGCCAAATCCAGCACCTGCCCCGGAATCAGCGGCGTCAATTGCAGCCTTTCCACCAGTGGCGACCATAACGGCGTCGCCAGCAGCAAATTATTCAAATCAGACGCGGCAAAAATACGCAATCCCTCCACGGCCATCGCTTCCGGCCCCAACTGGGCCAGCCCGGCCGTATGCCCCATGTGCCCGTGCGTAAGGAAGATGCCGTCCGGCTGGCGCAAGCGATACGGCCGTTGCGGATGCGCCCCCAACACGTCAGCCAGCAAATCAAGCTGAAATTTGACGTCCGGCGTGGCGTCAATCAGGTAAACCAGCGGCGGCGTTGGCCGCGTATCCACCAGCGCCAGACAAGCGGCGTATTCTGCCCGGCGCGGGTCTTCGTAGGCGGCGGCGCAGCGGGGGCAGCGGCAGCCGATGTGAGGCAGCCCGCCATCCTGCATAATGCCCAGGATGACGGCCGTGACCTGATTTGGTGGCAAAGATAACATTAAGTTCCGTCCCGAATAACGCGGCGGCAGTTTTCAATATCAAAGGTTATGTTGCCGATGGTCAGATTGGTTTCATCGCGGAAACGAGTGGCAAATTCCAGGAAGCGGTACACGTCGGCAAAATTGGTCGCCAGTCCGACGGAAACGCGAATGGCTCCGGCGCTTTTGTTGCCTAAATGCTGGATCACCTGGACAAAGTGGGGCAAATCCATGTCTGCACCCCCTGCCAGCCCGGCTTCCATATCTTCGGCCGTTAACCCTTCAGCAATTTCACCCGCGCCCGGATTGCAAAAACAGCCGGTGCGGATGGAGATGCCTTCGGCGTTAGCCAGTTCTTCGATGCGGCGGTAATCCAGCAGTCGTTCTTCGGGGTCGTAAAAGTTCAGGGTGACGGTTCCGCCGCGCATGTCGGTGTTGGTGGGGCCATAGATGCGGATGAGGGGACGGCCGTTCCTATGCCGCAGCCCGTACAAATTTTCCAGCAGCCAACCGGTCAGGCAGCGCACCCGCTCCCCAATCGTTTCAATGCCGATAGATTCGATATGCTGCAAACCAACCTTGACTGCCGGAATGTTGAGATAATCCAGCGTGCCATCTTCAAAAGCAGCTTCATCTGCGGCAAAGTGAAAGCCATTGCCCTGCACGGTAGCAAAACTAATGGTGCCGCCGGCAAACCACGGCCGTTGCAGCTTCCCATATACGCGCCGGCGAATCAGCAGCGCCCCAATCCCCGTCGGGTAGCCAAACATCTTGTAGAAAGACATACAAACAAAATCTGGTTTCACCTGGCTCAAATCCAGCCGATTGGTGGGCAAAAAGGCCGCCGCATCCAGCAGTACGTCCCAGCCCTTCCCGTGAGCGTATTCGATCAGTTCCAGCGGGTGCTTGACGCCGGAAAAGTTAGATTGGGCGGGGAAGGCGAAGAGATTGTCGTGGTCGGGATTGGCCGTAGACAGCACTTCGTTCAACGTCTCCCTGTCCAGCCGCAAATCCGGCGTCGTCAGGGGGATGTAGGTGAATTTGGCTCCCTTGCTGCGGGCAAATTCGCGGATGCCGTTGACCGAGTTGTGATTGTCAAAAGCCAGCGCGTATTGGCCGCCGGGCGCAAAGGGGTATGATTCGCCCACGTGCTTGAGCGCGCCGCTGGCGTTGGGCGTAAAGACCACAATATACTCGTTCGGGGAGGCGTTAAAGTATTTCAGGATGTAATCCCGCGTATCTTCCACCAGTTCCGTGGTAGCCTGGGATGTGGGGTTGGCGGAATGGGGATTGCCGAAAACGTTGTCGCGCAAGAGCCGGAAATGTTTATCCAGTTGGGCTTGAGCGTACATGCCGCCCCCGGTGTAATCCAGATAAATCTGGCCTTGCTCATCCAGCCGCCGGTAGTCGGTGGCCCGCAGGTCGTCCAGCAGGCTGGTACCGGCAAAGGTGGGGTAATCCTGTAAAAATTTCCGGTAAGCGGTTTCCCTGTTTTCTGGCGCGTAGGGGGATACGGCCGTGTCTTGCAATGCGTTCATTTTTTTGACTCCTCATAGCCGCGGATTGCGCGGATTTTACAGGATTTAATCCACGCAATCCGCGGCAGTTTTATTTTCCCTGACCTAATTGCACAATTTCCACGTCACCCAAAGCCTGCAGCAAATCTTCTCTGGTGAGAATAACCGTGGTACTACGCACGCCGGAGCCGATGGAGATAACATCCTGGGCCAACACACTCTCATCCACCAACGTGCGGATGGGCTGGGGCAGGCCAAAAGGGGAGACAGACCCCACCTGATAGCCGGTTATGCGCAGCACTTCATCCTGTTTAGCCATCGTCACGCGGGATTGGCCCAG
Organism: Ardenticatenaceae bacterium; assembly: GCA_027054335.1. Classification (GTDB taxonomy): domain Bacteria; phylum Chloroflexota; class Anaerolineae; order Promineifilales; family Promineifilaceae; genus JAJRTP01. The sequence goes on along the minus strand of JALUPA010000732.1, from coordinate 3,939 downwards.
ATAGTGACGCAGCGCCTTCCAGTCAATTTGCTGCGGCCCGGCAGTCAACACCAGCACATACTCATCCTGCCGCAGGCGAAAGAGAATGCTGCGAATAATCTGTTCCGGCCGCTGGCCGCGTTCCTCGGCCGCTTGCTCCAGAGATTTGACGGGGCCGGGATGGACAAAAAAGGTATACGGGGTACCCATTTCGTCCAGGGCGTGGGTAACGGGGGTAGACTTAGGTATCATCTGAATACAATTTGATTGGCGGAATTAAGAAAAGAGAGAATGTTGCACCAGTTTAGGAAGAGGGGCAATAGCGAGCATCTGTTGATGGTTTTCGACACTATCAAATAATTTGGAAAGGTTAGCGCGGTGTGTTTTTTTACTACGCCGTATGGGTACAGCTCCTCGTTGAATAAAATAAAGATTTCCCTGCGCGCTTTGAGACGGATGCGTATAATCTGCCACAAAAAGAGGTATTTTTATTGAAAGCGCAAACTTTCCCGCTTCAAACGTTCCGCCAGTAACACCTGATTCTACAATAACCAACGCATTACTCAGCCCACAAATTGTGCGATTTCGAGTCATGGCATTAGTTACAGACCAGCGGGCATTCGGTTGAAATTCAGATAATATTAAAACAGATTTAAAAGATGCCAGACTTTTTAATTCGGCACGTAATTTAAAGTTGAAAAGACCCACGGGAACTACAATTATTGTGCTGCCATTGTTTTCCAAAGCAGTTTTATGCGTTGTGCAATCAATACCGCGAGCGTGCCCGCTGACTATAACCCACTTTTTCATAACAATCTGTTCAGTTGTGTCTTTGGCAAAGGCTATTCCTTGTTCTGAAGCATCGCGTGCGCCACAAAATCCAACAGATGGTTTGTGCAGCAGGGTGGAATTTCCCCACATATACAAAATTGGCGGGGCTTTGTCTCCCAGAACGCGACGCAAATTACCTGGATAACTGTTATCTAACCAGCCAATCACCTCGATTTCCTGTTCTGCAACTTTGTCTGACCACATTCTCGCCTGATCTTTTGCATTTTTTAAGGCTGATGCTTGTGTAGAAGATAAACCTATTTGTTGCCAATCGCTAACAGATGCAGACATAAATTCATCTAATGTCATATTTTTATTAGACAAATACGATAAAACTCGACGTTGTAAGACTGGCCCAAAACCTTTGGCTGCTTGTAACTGTAAATAATGTTGTGCGTTCATAACTACATATCTCGTCCGGTTTTTGTACCAACCAGGCCAAGTACACATTTTGCGCCGGCAGTAAAGAGAACTTGCCCTAATTCATTCATCGTAAAGCCACTTTCATATATATCGTCAACCAACAGAACCGTTTTATTTGAAAAATCCGCACCTTCAGAAACTGTAAAAGCATTACGCACATTATTGATTTTTGCAGGGATAGTACGGCAATCTTTCATGGGTTGGGTTTGGCGTGTTTTTATAAGCCATCTCGTTCCATCTGTCATTGTACCATATCTGTCCAGGATGTTCCGGACAAGTGTAGTTGGCAAGTCAAACGGTTTATCTCGTCTGGAAGGTGGCGCTGCTACTATTACATTACTGTGTTTGTAAGAAGGATGATTTTCAATAAATGTGATCATCTGTTGGGACAGAGCTTCAGAAGCGCGGAAATTACGAGGTGTTGGTTTCCGTCCATAAGGCTTCGCTTGATAAACCAGACTGCCAATATTGGTGCGTTTGTACCCACCAGACAGCTCAAGCACTGTATGATAGTTCAGCGCAAAGCATTCCGTAAGATCGTCATCCAGAAATACATGTCTGACACATGTTTCCAAAAGGGCGACAACTTCATTTTTAGTTTGTTCATCTACGTTATAGATATACGTCCCCCATTCAAAACGCATATATCTATCGTCAAATGTCCTGCTCATAAAATGGCGTGGAAATGCACGAGAAAGAACCTGTTTATATACGCGGCTGCCGGTAACCAAAACGACGATGTTATTGTCGCCAGCATCTTGCACTTCATATTTTTGTAAACTGAAATGATCCATCAGAAACATCCAAATTAATTATTCCGCTCGCGCCGCACTTTATCCAGTTCCAATTGTTTGCGCTCCCGTTCCAGTTCCAGCAGTTCCAGTTCCAACTTTTCCTTTTTCTGGCGCAGTTCCACGTTGATGGTTTCTTCTTCTAGCTTTTGGTCGCGCCATTGCAGCATGGTGCTGGAGATGAAACCGGCCAGAGCAATCAGGGGGGTCAGTAAAGCGCCCAGCAGGGCAACGTTTCTTTGCGTCAGCCAGCCGTTATCGGCTTCTTCCTTTGGTGAGAGGGCTGCATCATGGGCGGCGACGGTGGCGGAGAGTTGGGCTACGGCCGTACTCACAGCCACCTGTTCCGTTTGCAGCGCCGCGACCGTAGCCGCTACCGTTTCCGGCGGTGGTGCAATACTTTCTGCGCCGCCAGTGATGGGCGTGGGCGTCGCCGTAATAATCGGAGGCGGTTTTGCGGTTACCGTTACGTCCTCCGGCAGCGCTGGCGCGGCGGCAAACCGGCTGCCCAACAGCATCAGGACGATCAACACGACAAAAAAGACGGAAGCTATAAAAATTGCGCCGAAAATTAACTGCAATTTACGATAACGGGGCATAACAACCTTCCTTGACTTATCTATGGCTATCGTTACAGCTTGTTAGTGTAACACACTCCTCTCATCCCCTCACCCTCTCACCTTCACCGTCCTCGCCAGGCCAACAACGCCAAACCGGCAAAAATCAACCCCATCCCCGCCAGGACAGACAGTGTGGCCGGTTCCCGCAGCAAGACCAGGCCCAAAATGGCGGCCGTCAGCGGTTCGGCCAGGGTCAGCGTGGCCGCCATATCCGCCGAGATGCGTGCCAGTCCCCGCGTAAAGAGCAAGTAGGCGGCGGCCAGCGTCACCAGGCCCAGGTAGAGGGCTACGGCCGTACCCCGCGGCTGCACCAGCCAGCTAAAATCTAGCACAAAAAAGAGCGGCAAAAGCAAAACCAGCCCTACAGCCGAGATCATCGCCATAATGGCCGTGGGGGAATGCGTTTCGACCAGTTCCTTGCTGCTCATCACATAGAGAGCGTAACTGGTTCCGGCGGCAATCGCCAGCGCCAGCCCCAGCAAGTCCAGGGTGATTTCCTGCCCGGCCAATGCCAGCAGCCCTACGCCAATAACCGCCAACGTTGTAGAGATGAGCCAGATGAAGGACGGCCGTATCCCATACACCAGCCACGTCAACAAACCCACCGTCACCGGCACACTGCCAATCGCCGTGACCGTACCCACTGCTACCCCTGCGCGAGCTACCGCCGCAAAAAAGAACAATTGGTAACCCGCCAGCCCCACCGCTGCCAGCAGCACTTTCCCCCAGGGCCAGCCATGCCATGTCCATTTTTTACGTGATCGGGCCAGCAGTAACAAACCAATTCCGCCTACAAGCAGCCGCATCGCCCCCACACTCAAGGGATGCGCGCCCGCCGGCGCAAACGCCTGCGCCGTTCCCGTCGTCCCCCACAATACGGCCGCTGCCAGCACAAACCATTGCCCGGAAATCAATGCCGCCTGCGGCCACGTTCGATTCATTCGCGGGTGGCTCCCAGTGTATTGCATATTTCGTATTGTGTAAAAGTCTGATGGTCTGGCAAGATCGCTAGGTGCAAAGCATTCATATCCCCATGATAGCATGGAGCAATTTTCGATACAACTTGACACAATGCCTGAATGTGGCTGCCATGTGGGCACAAAATATTCGCTCATGTCTAATAACGTGAGAGCCTTCAATGCTCATCAAGGCCAATCAGGTGTTTGTAGCGGTTGACAAGCATAATCAGGCAGCCTTATCCTCACTCCCTGGCAGGTAAAAATCGCCGGGAGCGGTACTGATCTGTATGATGAAGATGATACCATCTCAACTAACCAGCCACGGGACACACCTCC
>JALUPA010000731.1 GCA_027054335.1 Ardenticatenaceae bacterium | reverse complement strand
GTTTTCGTGGTTGGCTCATGGGTAGCCGGATGGGGATTTTTTGCTACCTACATCACTTGGCGTAAAGAAAACCCAGGCGTCCTGACCCCATTCCTGGCCTTTGGTTCCCTCATTACCATGGCTTTGTGGCAGATTGCTACTTTAGGCGTGGCTGTAGAGTTGATAGTCTTCGTCATCCCCTGGTCTATGGGCTTTATTGAAGGTACTGATCCGCAGATGAACCGCACTTTCTTCTGGTTCTTTGGGCATCCTCTGGTTTACTTCTGGCTGCTGCCCGCTTACCTTTCCTGGTATGGGATGATTCCCAAACAAGTCGGCGGCAAGCTGTTCAGTGAGCCGATGGCGCGGCTGGTCTTCTGGCTCTTTCTGATCTTCTCCGTACCTGTGGGTATCCATCACCAATTCCTGGACCCCGGCATACCGCAAAAATGGAAATTACTCCAGTTTGGGTTTACATTTGCTCTTTTCGTCCCCAGTTTGTTGACGGCGTTTAATGTGGTTGCTTCCCTGGAAATAGGGGGGCGCAACCGGGGTGGTACGGGATTGCTGGGCTGGATACGCACTTTGCCCTGGGGCGATCCCTCTTTTACAGCCCAGAATCTAGCGATGATTTTGTTTGTCTTTGGCGGTATCGGTGGTCTGGCAAACGCTTCGTACAATATGAATTTAGCTATTCACAACACCATTTGGGTACCGGGACACTTTCACCTGACGGTGGGTTCGGCCGTGACGCTTACCTTTTTTGGCATTGCATATTGGCTGGTACCCAAGCTGGCTAATAAACCATTGTGGAACCGGAAAGTGGCATTGGTGCAGGCGTGGACGTGGTTTATCGGCATGATTTTAATGTCCAATGGTATGCACATCCTGGGGCTTAACTTTGAAGCGCCGCGGCGTACAATGCTGGGTATAGCTCCTTATGCTTCCAGCGACTGGCAGCCGCTGTTGATTGAGGCAGCGTTAGGTGGTGTTATCCTGGGTATTAGCGGTTTGCTGTTTTACGTCAACATGGTGGGTACGGTGGCCCAGAAGAAGAGGGCGACTGAGCCGATAGAGATGCCGGTAGCTGAACCTTACCATGACGATCCGACGCCAGCCTGGTTAGACAGGTGGCGTCCGTGGTTGGTTGCTGCGGCCGTGTTGATTCTTATTTCGTATGGGCCGGTATTGGTATACTTGATTTCTACTATGGAATTGACTTCACCAGGTTTCAAACCGTGGTAATTATGGGAGGCAATGGATGCTCGTCATTCCCTTGTTTCCGATTCTATAGCAACTGGCAGTTGACATAATTACCAACTGCCGGTTGCCAAGTTACAACAACTCAATTACTGTCGCTTCGCCTTGACCGACGCCGACGCAGAGAGTGGCCAGCCCGTAGCGTATGGGCTGGCCTTTTGCTTTGCGCCGTTTCATCTCGTGGAGGAGGGTGGTAAGGATGCGGGCGCCGGAGCAGCCGAGGGGGTGCCCCAGGGCGATAGCCCCGCCGTTGACGTTGACGATTTCCGGATTCATGCCCAATTCATTGATGACGGCCAGGGATTGCACGGCAAACGCTTCGTTCAGTTCGATTAAATCCATGTCGTCCAGGGTCAATCCGGCGCGTCGCAGCGCCTTGCGGGTGGCGTGGATGGGGCCGAGGCCCATGACGCGCGGGTCTACCCCGGCGACGGCGGAAGTACACCAGCGGGCCAGGGGTTTGATTCCCAGTTCGTTGGCTTTTTCAGCTGTCATCAATACCAAAGCGGCCGCGCCATCGTTCAGACCGCTGGAATTACCGGCCGTTACTGTGCCGCCTTTGCGGAAGGCGGGGCGCAGCTTGGCTAACTGTTCCATGCTGGTTGCCAGTTCGTAGCCGTTGTCCGTCTTGCGGATGCGCGGGTGTTCGTCCGTATCCACCACCACAGGGTTGCCTTTGTGCTGGGGGATGGTAACGGAGACGATTTCCGCTTGGAAATATCCTTTGTTGATAGCGTTACAGGCGCGGCGCTGGCTTTCCAGGGCAAAGGCGTCCTGCTCTTCGCGGCTGATTTCGCCCCCTGCCAGCTCCCCGGCGCAGCTTAATTCGTAGATATTTTCTGCCGTCTGCCCCATCGCTTCCAGGGGAAACATCGCTTCCATTTTGGGATTGGGGTAACGCCAGCCCAGCGTCGTGTCGTAGCCGGTGATGTTGCCGGGCGGGCCAAAGGCGCGGGAGTTTTTGGGGAAGGAGTAGGGGGCGCGGGTCATGCT
>JALUPA010000730.1 GCA_027054335.1 Ardenticatenaceae bacterium | reverse complement strand
TCAATGAAAGCCGTAATAACGACACGGCCGTACCGCCGCCCACGGCCGTCATCACCCCTACGGCCGTCACTGCCACCCAACTTGCCATCACCCCACCCGACCTGATTGACCAGCAACCCATCCCCCCGGACGCTGCTGTCACCCTAACCCAACTTCTGGAAGGAGACTATCCCACGCGCGATTATTACGAAACGGCCGTGCGCCTGGGCAAGCAAGACCTCGGTCCCCGCACCGTCACGACAGCGCCCTACCAACCCGGCGACAAACAAACTTTTTATGATGGCGACAAACAGGTGGAAGCTACTTTGATTGCCGTGACCGACCATACCTATTTCTGGGTAGATGACAGCCTGGATTTGCCGCCCACCCAGATTCAAGCAGCTGCCGACCGTTTTGAGACGGAGTATTACGGCCGTCTCACCAACCTGTTCGGCAACATCTGGACGCCCGGCATGGACAACGACCCGCGCATCTCCGTCCTGCACACCAGCAACGGTACCACCGACGAATTGGGCCGTTTCAACAGTGACGATGAACATCCCCGCTCCCTTTACAGCCGTTCCAACGAGCAGGAAATCATCTACATGAACATGAACGAACTGCAACTGGGCAGTGATTTGTACTACGGCACGCTGGTACACGAAATCCAGCACCTCATCCAGTGGTATGTGGATGCCGGGGAAACCCGCTGGCTGAATGAGGGGCTGTCCCAACTGGCGGAAGTGACCGTCGGCTTTGACGATACGGCAACGACGATTGACTATCTGGAAAACCCGGAAATTGCCCTCAACGATTGGGATTTTGATAACGAATACCCCTATTACGCCGCCTCGTACCTTTATTCTGTCTACCTCTGGGAACAGTTGGGGAATGAGGCCGTCAAGGAGCTGTCACGCCACCCGGCCAATGGGCTGGCGGGCGTTTATGCCATCCTGCAAGGCTACCAGCCGGACACGACGCTGGAACAGTTTACGGCCAATTGGGCCGCAGCCAATTACCTGGATGATCCTGCCGCGGGGCCACGCTACAATTACGAATCGCTGAATTTGATACGGCCGTCATACAAAGAATCCGTCCCCCGCGGCGAAACTCTGGACGTGACCCATACCCTGGAGCAGTTCGGCGTCCATTACATTGACCTGAACGACCTGCGCGGCGAAACCGTCATTACCTTTGCTGGGGACACAACCGCTCCGCTCATGGACAGGCCGCCCACCGGCAGCCCCCTGGTCTGGTACGCCCCCCTGGTAGATTTGCTGGATGCCTCTCTGACCATTACCGCCGACCTGACGCAACTCAGTCAGGCCACGCTCAAATACAATGTCTGGTATGACCTGGAAGAAGAGTATGATTACGGCTATGTGTCCATTTCCACCGATGGCGGCGCTTCCTGGGAACTGCTTGTGCCCACCCATCGGGCTATTGGCGAATTTGGCCCGGCTTACAACGGCCGTAGTGAGCAAAGAAGCGACGCTGCCAATGGCTGGCTCAAAGAGAACATCCCACTCAACAGCTATGTAGGCAATAACGTTCTTATCCGCTTTGAAGTGTTGACCGATGACGACATTTCTGGGCAGGGTCTGGCGCTGGACTATATCAGTATTCCGGAATTGGATTGGACGTATGAACTGGCAGGAGATACGGCCGTAACCCAAACCGCCGGCTTCATCCCCAGCGGCGCCACCCTGCCCCAGCAATGGTCTGTGCAATTTATCGAAGGCGGCCCCAACCCCACCGTAACGCCGCTGCCCCTAAACGACCTCAACCAGGGTCAGTGGACCATAGATATCGGCAAAGGCGGCGGCGTCCTGGTCATTATGCCCCAAACTCCTTTTGTCAACGAAACAGCCACTTACTGGTTAAATGTCAGCCCCGCACCATAAAGTTGACGGGTTTCTAAAACCTGTCAACTCTGTATATTCTGCCGGTACTCATTTTCCAGCTGAACGCGCGTCTCTTCCATGGCGCGGGCTGCTTCCTGTTTGGCCGTTTCCCAACGCTCAAGCGCACTTTCTTTCAACTCTGATCCGGAAGCCGGGGTCAGTAATAAGGCTGTCACCCCGCCAATCAATGTCCCGCACAATGCCCCGGCCATAAAACTAAACAGTTTGTTCATAAGACTCTTCTCCGTATGATTGATTTTCTGTCCATTATACTCGATTACGGCCGTTCCCCATATCCGTTTTACAAAATTCCAGCAATTCCAATTCTGGCACCAGTCGTAGGGGCGGGATG
>JALUPA010000729.1 GCA_027054335.1 Ardenticatenaceae bacterium | reverse complement strand
GGTTTGGGAGATGCGGCCCGGCTGTTGGGCGATTGGCTGGCTTTGTTTGGCGCGGCGGACGGCCGACCCATTACTGATCCCTTCCTGGCCTTCATGCGTTACGAACCGGTACTGCTCATTTTTGGCGTGGCGGCCGTTATCTGGGTGGTTTGGCGGGGACGGCCGTTAGCTTCCCTGTTCCTCTACTGGCTGACCGGTATCTTCCTGCTCATGCTTTTGCAGCGGGGTGTAATGGCAAACGCAGCCTTGTTGACTTTACCCGGCTATCTGCTCATCGGCCGGCTGACACAAACTATTCTGAGCGGCGCATGGACAAAATATACCGGACTGCTGGCTCTCAGCCTGATCCTGTCCCTGGCCGTTATCGTCGTCAATCTTGCCCGCTACCTGCGGGTGGTCACGTACCAGCCGGACGATTTGCAATACATTTTTGTAATGATGATGGCCTTCTTTATCGCCCTGGCGACCATTTATCTGCTGTCGGCATATGACGTAACGGCCGTATCCCAGGGCATCTTCCTGGCCTTCCTGACCGTGTTACTCGTGGGGCAGTGGAGTCAAAGCTGGCAGCTATCTCACCGCTACGGCACTGATCCCCGGGAACGCTGGGTGACGGCCGGAACCAATGAAGGCGCGCGCTTGCTGGGGCAAACCGCCCGCGCCGTCTCTTACCAACTCAGCGGCGCAGACAACCAGTTGCGCCTGCTCAATACGGTAGAGTCACCGGCGCTGACCTGGTATTTACGCGAGATGCGCCAAATGGATACCGGGCAATCTGTCCCCGCCACGGCCGATTACGAAGCAATCATTACGTCGGCTGACGCCCAATTCAGCCTGGACAGCGCCTACACGGGTACAGAGTTCAACATCCGTAATCTGGGCATCATCCCCCCCGCACCGAACCGGGATACGGCCGTATTCGACGCCTTGCGCTGGTGGTTCTTCCATGAATCACCGGACAGCATCCAGCCTGACCCGGTCGTGCTTTGGGTACGAGCAGATTTGATAGAGGAGTAGAGATTAGAGATTGGAGATTTGCCGGACACAGCTGGCAATCTCCAATCCCCCAATCTCCAATCCCACTATGACACTACTTACCGACCAACCCACCGCCTGGCCCCAAACGCCCGCCTACGCCGACGCGCCGGTGCAGGCGTTGATTGAACGCTGCCTGGCAGGTGAGGAATCAGCCTATGTGGCGCTGTATAACCAGTATGCGACGATGATTTACCGGCTGAACATGAGCCTGCTGCAAAACAAGGAAGATGCGGAAGAGGTGCTGCAGGACAGTTTTGCCTACGCCTTTCGTAAATTGGCAAATTATGATCCGAACAAATCGGCTTTCAAGACGTGGCTGTACCGCATTGCCGTCAGCCGCTGCCATAACAAACGGCGGCGCAAATGGCTGCCCACGTTTTCTCTGAACCAACTCACCAGCCGGGACGTAACCGATCACGAAACGCTCTCGCCGGATGAAGCCCTGAATCTGAGCGAGAAGCAGCAGGTGGTGTGGGATGCGCTGCAAAAACTGTCGCCCAAACTGCGGGAAACGGCCGTCCTCCGTTACTATCAAGGATTGGCCTACGCCGAAATCGGCCAGATACTGGACATCCCCACCAAAACGGCCGAATCCCGAATGCGGCTGGCACACAAGGCGCTGCGGGAATTGTTGGACGGGGTAATTGAGTAATTGGTAATTAGGTAATTGGGGTATTTTGTTTCACCCGGTCACCTTGTTATCTTATCGTTGATTATGATTGATACGAACCAACTTCAAGAATACGTTTTAGATTTGCTGCCGCCGGTGGAACGAGAGGCGGTAGAACAGGAAGCGGCGCAGGATGAGGCGCTGCGGCTAATCTTGCGCCGGGAACGGAAAGTGGGGCGGCTGGTACGGACTACTTTGCAGGAAACGACGGCTCCGGCTTCCGGCCGTATCCCCCAACTGATGCCTGCTGTTCCCCGGCAGCGGCCGTATCCCTGGCGCGGTCTCACCTGGCAGCGATCTGTGGCCGCGTTGTCTCTGATTTTGGTCATTTTCCTGGGATCGGCGGGCCTGTACCAATCGCGGCAGGCAGCCATCACCAGCGCTACACCAACGCTGATGGCCGTTACGGCCACTTTTACCCGTGAACCAACCGCCACCCTGGCCCAATTGGAGATAGAAGAAGCGCTGCCGCCGGGTACAGCCGTGGCCCAATCTGCCCTACTGGAAATTCAGGCGACGCCGGCGCCGCCCACCACCCGGCCGCCCCTTACATCAAACTAATCGGAAGAGAGAAGATATGAGTGAGTTGACTACATCCTCATCACCAGAAACGACAAATGATTGGTTGTCACGGCCGTTACTGGCCAGCCTCAACCTGGATTGGGAAAAAGCGATCTACATCGCCTTTATCATCTTCGCCATCGTCAGCCGTTTTTACCTGTTGGGGGCGCGGGTAATGAGCCACGACGAGAGCCTGCACACCCAATTTTCCTACCAGTTTTACAACGGCGAAGGGTTTAGCCACACGCCGCTGATGCACGGGCCATTCCTGTTCCACATTACCGCCCTCTCTTACTGGCTTTTTGGCCCCACCGACTTTACCGCCCGCCTGCCAGTGGCCCTGTTTGGTATCTTTCTGGTAATTTCCCCCTACTTTTTCCGCTCCTGGATTGGTAAGATTGGCGCGCTGTTTACCAGCTTCCTTTTCCTTATTTCTCCCTTCATTCTCTACTATTCCCGCTACATCCGGCACGATATTTACGTCATCGTTTTTGCCGTTGTGACGGTGCTGGGCATCTGGTATTACCTGCGCGACCGGCAGGAAAAGTATTTGTGGCTGTTTGCCGCCGCCTTATCGCTGATGTTTGCCACCAAAGAAGTGGCTTTTATTTACGTGGCGGTATTTGGCAGTTGGCTGGTTATTCGCTTACTACCCCAGCTTTGGGCCGCACCCTGGTTTCACAAGCATATGGCCGATTTGTCACGGCCGTTTCTGGTGGTGCTGTTCGGTTTGCTACTGCTGGGCGGCGGTTTTGTCGGCCAACGGTTGGTAGCGGAAAATGGGCTGGTTGAAACCACGGAAACAGACGAACCTTTTGCCGCCGATCCCAGCGCCACGCCGGATACGGCCGTAACCGACGTTACCGGCGCCGAAAAAGCGCTGGGCTGGTTGCAGGTGGTTGGCGTAGGCGTGTTGGGGCTGGGATTGTTCCTGGGTGTGCGCAAGATGCGGCCCCACATTGACAACTACGGCGAATTTGACCTCATCATCCTTTTCTCCACCCTCATCCTGCCCATGGTTTCCCCCGTGTTCGTCGTCATGGCCGGCGGCAATCCCCAGGATTACACCTTCAACAACTGTATGCTGGAAGGCCAGGAAACGATGAATGCCTTCCAGTTAGCCTTTAACCGCCTGATCAATCCCACCTGCCAGCAAGCCTTCCTGGACTCCGCCATCCTGATGACAGCTGCCTTTGTAGCCTTGACCTTCGTCGTCAGTATCCTGGTGGGTTTGTGGTGGAATGCCCGGAAATGGTTGATTGCGGCCGTTATCTACTACACCATCTTCGTCGTCCTCTATACTTCCGTTTTCACCAACTGGAACGGCCTGACCACCGGTACCGTCGGTTCATTGGGTTACTGGCTGGAGCAGCAAGAGGTACAGCGGGGCAACCAGCCCTGGTTCTACTACTTTTTCATCGTTCCCTTCTACGAATTTCTGCCGCTCACCTTCTCCCTGCTGGCGGTGCGTCTCTGGCTGATCAAGAAACATCTGAACCGGACCATCGGTTACTGGCTGGCGCTCATCTTGCTGGCAATGTTGAGCTTCAGCCTGGTTAATTGGGCCTATAACGCCAACAACGTCATCATCGGCGTCGAAGCAACGGACATTCCGGGGCTGATTGCGGGCCTGCTGCTTCTGGGTGCGGGTATATTGTATTGGTTCTTTGTCCGCCGCAATCAGGTGCGCCCGGCTGATGGGTTTGGCAGCCTGTTCACAAGCGAGCTAATCAAAGAATTTGTCCCGGCTGTGACCTGGTGGTTTATCCTGACCTGGCTTGCTTACAGCTACGCCGGGGAAAAGATGCCCTGGCTCAGCGCCCATTTTGTCATCCCGATGGCCCTGCTGGCCGGGTGGTACTTTAATGAAAAATTGACCCGGTTTGCCTGGCATGAGCTATTTTCCCGGCAGGCTCTCATTTATGGCGGTTTGACGCTGCTGCTCATCATTGTTATTTTTGCCGCCCTGATGCCTTTCTTACAAGGCAGTTTGCGCCTGGGCAGCCAGCAGGTTGACGCTTTGGCGGGATACGGCCGTATCCTGGGCAGCCTCGTCGTCGCTGGCCTTATCTTCTACCTCTGGCGGCAAGTCAAAAAGAAACTGCCCGACAAAAGTCTGCGCCAAACCATCACCGTCCTGGCCGTCTTTGCCCTGCTCAGTCTGCTGACTATCCGCTTCAGCTACATGGCTTCCTTCCCCAACAAAGATTCCGCCCGCGAATTTCTGGTCTACGCCCACGCCGCTCCCGCTGCTAAAGACCCCGTCCTCAACCAGATTGACACCCTTTCCCGGCGGCTCAACGGGGATAACGGCATCAAGGTCGCCTTCGGTGGCAGCGGCGTTAGCTGGCCCTTCACCTGGTACATGCGCAATTACCCCAATCGCGTCTTCTTTGGCGAAACGCCCACCGCCCAACTAACTGAGTCCCCCGTCATCATTGCCGGGCGCAGCGCCTGGGAAGAGGCGGATCGCATCCTGGGCAGCAATTACGACTACAAAACGTACACCTACCTCTGGTGGCCCATGGAAGATTATCGCCAGATTTCCTGGAACGCCATCTTTGGCGATCCCAATCCGCCGGAAGGAGCCGCCAAACGGGGCTTGCTTAACCCGGATGTGCGCCAATCCCTCTGGGACATCTTCTTCTATCGTGATTATACGAAGTACGGCGAGACGTTTGGTAACACATTTACAGACAGCCAATGGCCGCTGCGGGACGAACTGCGTCTCTACGTGCGCCGGGATGCGCTGGCCCAATTGTGGGATTACGGTGTAGCGGCCGTCAACACCACAGAAATTGAAGAACCATTTGCCGAAGGGCAGATTGAGGTCTCTCCCGCCCTGGTCTTAAATGAACCGGGTATACCGGGTACGGCTGAAGATCAGTTATTTGCCCCGCGCAATGTGACCGTAGCCGATGACGGCACAATTTACGTGCTGGATTCGGGTAACCAGCGGGTGCAGGTATACGATGCGGACGGCGTGCTGATCAATAGCTGGGGCGGCCCCGGCTCTGATCCCGGCCAGTTCAACCCGGAAGGAGACGGCCCCTGGGGTATTGCCGTGGATGACGAGTTTGTCTACGTGGCCGATACCTGGAACCATCGCATCCAGAAATTTACGCGGGACGGCAAATTTGTGACCTCTTTCGGGCAGAGCGGCGATCCCCGAACAGCTCCGAACAACGGGCTGGGCATTTTCTTTGGCCCCCGCGCCATTGCCCTGGTGGGTGAAGATTTGTTGTACGTGACGGATACGGGCAACCACCGCATCCAGATTTTGGACCGGGAGGGAAATTTCCTGGGGCAGATTGGCAAAACGGGTGAGTTCAGCAGCTTGCCCGGTGAATTTCACGAACCAGTGGGGCTGGCCCAGGCGCCTGATGGCTCTTTCTACGTAGCGGATACGTGGAACGGCCGGGTGCAGCACCTTGCGCCACCACCGGAACATTTCCCGGTGAACGAATGGACAATTGATGGCTGGGCCAGCAACACCTCTGTCTACAACAAACCGTACCTGGCCGTAGACAGCGCCCAGCGCGTCTACGTGACCGACCCGGAACGGTACCGCGTCCTGATTTTTGGGCCAAACGGGGAGTACCTGGGCAAATTCGGCCGTTTCGGCACGGACAGTAACAGCTTCGGCGTGATCAACGGCATCTTCATTGACAGGGAAGATAACATCTACGTGGCCGATGCGGGCAACAACCGTATTCTCAAATTCGCCCCCATCTTCCCGCCCCTCGCCCCAGTCGAGCAGGACGAACAACCGGCCAACAGCGCGGTTGACGAACCAGACGAACCTCCGCCTACGGAAGAAGCGGTCGAATCGGATACCGAAATCATTACCCCTACGCCGACAGAAGAGTGAGGCGGCAAGGGGTATTCTCCCGCTGCCTCACTCCCTCCACCCCTCATTTCCTTATGAATTTGGGTTGAGAAAAATTTGCGATTATGCGGATAAACCTTTAGGATTAGGAACGTTACGGCCGTCTCCTGCGTAAAGAAGGCAGAACGAGAACAGGAAATCAAGGAAACATCCGCATGATAACCGAGGAAGCAGCGCAAAGTCAGAAATATAAACCGCCACACACTGCGCAAAATACGGGGGTGCTGTCCCGGTTGAGCCGGCGCATCACGCGCAAGCACGTTTATATGGCAGCAGCTTTGCTGGTTACGGCCGTACTCCTCTGGCTGCTCCGCGATTACGTCGAAGAAACGTTTGTTGTCCTGAGCGATCAGGCAACCGTCAGCGCCTACATCCAAAGTTTTGGCATTCTGGGACCGCTGGTTCTGGGATTCTTCCAGGTATTACAGGTTATCATCGCCTTTATTCCCGGCCACGTTTTTGTCATCGCCGGTGGTTACGTGTATGGGCTGCCCCTAGGCTTCTTTTTCAACATCACCTTTGTCGTTGCTGCCAGCCAACTGGCTTTCTACATCGCCAAACGATTCGGCCGTCCTCTGGTCGGCCGTTTTGTAGACGCCCCTACCCTGGACAAATGGCAAAGCATCGCCGACAAACGGGGTATTCTTTTCTTTACTATTGCCTTCATCCTGCCCGTCTTTCCCTCAGACGCCATGAATTTTATTGCCGGCCTGTCTGGCATGTCCGGGCGCAAATTCCTGGTGGCCAACATCATAGGCCGAACGCCCAGCGTTATTCTGCTAACCCTGGTGGGTTCTCACGGCCTGGAATTTTCTAACCGTACCTGGTTCATTATTGCTCTGGTCGTTGCCCTGATTTACGTTATCGGCCGTTACACTATCCTCAAAATCGAAAAACAGTACAGTCACCCTCATTCAGACGAACACGAAGCCTGAGACGCATTTTCCCAGCCCTTGACCGTAGTGCGCCACCGCCAACAATAGCCGCTCTCGGTCAGATTGGCCTGCACGGCCAGGCGAATCGTATCGCCGGCCGCAACAGGAACCGGCTGGAGAAAGGGGAAGAAGCCGCGGCCGTATACTGCCGCCACTTTCTCTGCTTCAGGACCATTGGAAAAACCAATACCCTCCACCAATTCCGCATCAAACCAAACCAACAAACCATGCGCTGTGCCCGTCCGTGTCGCTTTTTGGATTATTTCCCCGCTGCTGACGTCCGGTTGAGTGATTTTACGGTAATCCAAAACAGCCCATTTGACGGGTGTGGTTAACAGGTTTTTACCGGTAATCAAATCAGTATCGTCATGCTGCCATTGGTTTAACACCCTTTGTCTGGCCGGCTCCATATTAAAACCATACGGATCGCGCCACGGTTTGAGCAAGGAATTATAAACGGCCGGGGCTTCCACCACCGCTGCCCACAACTCATCTTTTTGGGGGATCAAAACGCCATTGGGGGCCAGATGCCGCTGTCGGGCATCTACAATGGCCGGGATATGCTGGTCGAACAGGGGCAGAGCGCCCCGCAAATCAGAAACGATCACGTCGGCCGGTTCAGGCAGGGTGACGTTGGTGGACACGTCCCGGCTGAACTGGATACGGCCGTCATACCCATTCAGTTCAGCCAGACGTCGGGCCAAATCAATTGTCTCGTCAGGCTCAATGGCGTAGACCTGACGCGCCCCGAATTTGCAGGCTAATAAGGCGTGAATACCAATGGATGTGCCAATGTCCAGGACGACGCTTTGGGGGGTTACGGCCGTTTTCAGGGCATACGCATACGCATCCATCCGCACACGGTCCGCCAGCATGTCGCCGTAATCAGTCAGGTTATACACGAGACAAACAAAAACCTGACAGATTTGGGGAGACCTGTCAGGTGGGGAGAACTACAAACCTAACAACTGCTTTTTCTTAGCTTCAAACTCCGCATCGGTGAGGATGCCCTTGTCATGCAGATCGCTCAATCGTTCCAGTTCCTCCAGGTAATCACCTTCAGAATCACCTTCGGCGTCTGCTTTTTCCACCTCATCCATTTCAGCATCCGATAATTCTTCAGTCTGAATATTCAGATCTTTTGCCGCCTGCTGCAATTCCTCATCCGTCAATTCCTCGGCAGGTTTGCCCGTCTTTTCCTCGATACGTTCGACATCTCGCTTACTAAATTTGTAAACGGCCGCCGTACCTAAAGCGACCATACCGCCTACCAATATGACTCGCCGTCTTCTGCGCCGACGGCGACGGCGCATTTGCCTACGCACCGCCATCCGCGCTCCCATTCTGCCAGGGCCTACACCTCTACGTCTCATGTGTTACCTCCATATGCGTTAATTGATTCTCGGATTCTATGTGCCCATTATGCACATTGCTTCTATTCTGTCAAAGTGATTACCAACCTATTTATTCTTCTCTTGTTCCGCCAGGTACGCATCTACGCCCTCTTGGACAGATAGGTAGAAATGTTCCGGCGAAACGACTTTTAATAAACCGCCCCGTTCCATAATATTCCGCACATGGGTTTTCACGCGGGCAAAGTGTAGTTGGATACCGCTTTCTTCCAGTTGTCCTTCGAATTCTGTCAGGGTGATGACGGCCGTGGCGTCAATATCATTCAAGGATTCACAATCAAGCAGCACAACCTGGGGTGGCGGGTCTGTGGCGGCAATGGCGCTCCGGGCCGCTGCCACAAAATCATGAGTGTTGGCAAAGAAGAGCGAGCCGTCAAAGCGGAGAATAAGCAGGCCGGGAAACGTTTCCCCTTCAGGATAATGTGCCAGGCTGCGGTAAACGGCCGTTTCCGGCGCCTTACCCAAGACAAAAGTATTGCGTTTCTTCGTGCCAAGCAACAGCACAGTTAACCCCAGTAACGCCGCCAATACTAACCCCTCCAGCAGCCCCAACGCCAGCACCCCAATCATAGCCACGATAGCGGTCACATAATCCAGCCTTGTTATCGAACGATACTGGCTAACCTTGCGGAAATTAATATTTTTCCACACGGCATGGATAACAATTGCACCCAATGTCGCTTCCGGCAGATTGGAGAAAAGTCCCGTGAAAAAAGCGGCCGTGATTAAAATGGCAATCGCCGCCACAAGGGAAACCATCTGCGATTTTGCCCCCGCCCCCTCAGCCGCAGCAGTGCGCGACATACTACCATTCACCACAAAAGCGCCGCTAAAACCGGCCCCCAGATTCGACGCGCCGATGGCAATCAACTCCTGGTTGGCGTCCACTTCATAGCCATACTTCGTGCCGTAAGAGCGGGCAATAGCCACCGACTCGGCAAAGGCAACCAAAGCCACGCCAATCGCTCCGGCAGCCACTCTCAACAAATCACCCAAAGTGACGGCAATGCCAAAGTCAGGCAGCCCCGCCGGAATCTCGCCTACAATATGAACGCCCATCGCCTCAAAATTAAAAACACCGGAAAGAGCAATAGCTAAAAACAAGACAACCAACGCCCCCGGCAGCCTGGGCGTATATTTGTGCAGGGTAAACAACAACGTCAGACTGACCAGCCCCACAACCAGGGTAGGAATATGCGTCATGCCGATGTCTCTAATATACGCCAATATGTCCGGCACAAAATCATAGGCTGCTTCCGCTTCATAACCCAATATTTTGCCTAGCTGCCCCACAGCAATAGAAATGGCGACGCCCACCACAAAGCCATCTAACACTGGCCGCGAGAGAAAGTCTGCCAGTATCCCCAACTTCAGGAAACCGCCAACGATCAGCAAAATACCCACCATAAAGGCCAGGGCTATACTCAGAACAATGAACTCCTCACCGCCTAGCGCCACGCCCAGGCCGGCAACAACGCTAAAGGACAAGGCCGCCACGGCCGAACTAGGCCCTACATCGAGATGACGACAGGTACCAAAGATAGCATAAGCCAACAAAGCCAGCGGAGCCGCATACAAGCCTGTTTCCGGGGGCATACCGGCAATACCGGCATAAGCCATTGCCTCCGGCACCAACAGCGCCCATAAGGTAAGGGCCGCCATGACGTCACCCCGCAGCCAGGTTTTCTGGTAATTGGGCAACCACTCCATAATGGGGAAGTATGATTTAAGCGTTCGTTTGTTCTCTTGTCGTAATGCCGTATTTGTCGTCACCTTTCTCTCTTTCCCGTATACACGTAGAGCAATTTTGCCAATCGTCACCCAACTTCAAAACCGAGTCGCCGTGACAGCGTGTTATTTCCATTATCTCCCCAATGGCCGTGGAAAAATCTATGCTGCTTCAACTCGCCCTCAAGCTGCATACCCAACCGTTCCGCCAGCACCTTGGCCCCGATATTCTCGCTGATTGTCTCCGCGTAAATGCGCTGCACCGGCAAAGAAAAGAGAGCAAAATCAATGATGTACCGGGAAGCTTTGTAAGCAAACCCTTGCCCCCAATACGGCCAGGCGATGGCCCAGCCAAAAGACGCTTCCTACGCCCCAGACAGACATCGTCCATATTTAATGGTTTGTCCGCCACTCCTGGGCAAACTGCTCAATCTGTTTGCGGATATGGGGCGTATCCGGTTTAGCGGCTGAACGTTTTTCCTTTATCAACCAAATCGCTTCATCCACCGAGTAACCCCGGCCAATCAGGATGCAAGAGGCCATGGCCGCGCTGCGGTGTATGCCTGATTTGCAGTAAGTCAACACCTTGCCGCCCTTTTCAATGACGGGCAAAGCCGCTTCGACTCCCTGCCGCAGCTTGTCCGTCGCAATCGGCAGCAACACGAAGTCAGTCGTCTTCAGTTGAATGTTTTGGAAAGGAGGCTGCGTTAGTTCTGCGTCCTGTTTCTCCCGAATCATGCTGATGATGAGCGTAATACCCAGTTCGGCAATTTGCGGAGCGTGTTCGCCGGAAGGCCAGCCGGAAATAAACAGATAATCCGTGATTGGGGATATATCCAGCGCATCATCTTTTTTACCTGTGCGCAGCAGATGTAATTTACGCATCAATGAAGGCATAGCTTTTTCGCTGCAGAAGTTCAACTTCTTAGAGAATCAGAATTGGCTTCAAGGGTAACAATTCCGGCCGTTTGCTGCAAGTTGGAGACCACACGGGCCTCAAATGTAGGTCGATTTTGCCAATCGCCCACCAAACGAATTCAGCAGCACCAGACTTACACTGGCAATCATGGCCGCCATCGCCCAGGCTGGGCTGACCAGCCCGGTTACGGCCAGAGGTACGCCAATGCCATTAAACGTAAAGGCCAGCCACAAATTCTGCACCGTCTTTTTATAGGAAGAACGGCCGATTTCGATAGCGTCTACCACGGCCGTTAACCGTCCCCCCGTCAACACAATATCCGCCGCTTCGATGGCAATATCCGTCCCCGCGCCAATCGCCATACCCACGTCAGCCTGCATCAAGGCCGGGGCGTCGTTAATGCCGTCCCCCACCATCACCACGCGCTGCCCGGCAGCCTGCAATTCCCGCAGTTTGCCCGCCTTCTCGCCGGGCAGCATCTCGGCAAAAACGTGGCTGATACCCGCCTGGGTGGCTACCGCTTCCGCCGTCCGCCGGTTGTCGCCGGTCAGCATGACCACTTCAATATCTTGCTGTTGCAGCAAAGCCACCGCCTCGGCCGCATCCGGTTTGATAGCATCTGTAATGGCGATCAACCCCAACGCAGCGTTATCCTGAGCCACGATAACGGCC
The DNA here is from genome assembly GCA_027054335.1 of Ardenticatenaceae bacterium. GTDB lineage: Bacteria > Chloroflexota > Anaerolineae > Promineifilales > Promineifilaceae > JAJRTP01. Next base: position 7,605 of record JALUPA010000729.1, on the reverse strand, counting down.
GTTTTTCCCTCCCGCTGCATCCGGGCCAACGCCGCTTTCAGGTCAGCCAGATCAAGCCCCTGCTCCCGCATAAATCGCGGGCTGCCTACCAAAACGAGACGGCCGTTCACAGACGCCTGCGCCCCCCGCCCCGTCACCGCCACAAAATCATCAAAATCCAGCAGTTCAAGCTCCCGCTCCTGTGCCGCCGCCACAATCGCCCGCGCCAAGGGATGCTCGGAGGCAATTTCCACGCTGGCGGCCAGTTGCAGGAGGTAATCAGTAATCGGTAGTCGGTAATCGGTAGTCGGTTCACCGATGACCGTCTCCACCACGCTCGGCCGTCCCTGGGTAATCGTCCCCGTCTTGTCCAGCAACACCCGGTCTACGTCCTTGAGGACCTGGAACGCTTCGCCGGAGCGGATGAGGATGCCCCGTTCCGCCGCTTCACCGCCGCCGCGAATCATCGCCAGCGGCGTCGCCATCCCCAAAGCGCAGGGATAGCCCATCACCAACACCGCCAGCGCGGCAAAAATCGCCCGCGTCCAATTTGGCTCACCTGTCACCAGCCAGGCCCCCACTGTCCAGAGCAAAATTGCCAGCCCACCAAATAGGAGAACACCGGGAACAAACCATTGCAAAACCCGGTCTACCAGAGCCAGCAAGCCCGGTTTCATGGCCCGCGCTTCTTCAATCTGGCGGGCCACCTGGGCCAGGAAGGAATCTTCACCCACTTGGCGCACTACCACGACCAGCATCCCGTTCTGGTTCACACTGCCGCCAATTACCTCGTCCCCGGCCGTTTTTTCGATGGGGAGGGGTTCGCCTGTGACCAGACTTTCATCCACAGCAGATTGACCGGAAAGGATACGGCCGTCCACCGGAATGGCTGCGCCGGGCCGGATGCGCACCTGGTCGCCGGGCTGAATCTGCTCAATAGGCGTTTCCACCGTCTCCCCGTCCGGCAAAATCAGGTGCGCCGTCGCCGGTTGCAAAGCCAACAACTGCCGCACCGACTCCGAGGCGCGGGTGCGCACCAGCAGCGACGCCCAGCCGGAAAGCAGATGGTAGGTGGTAATAAAAGTCGCCACGGCAAAAAAGTCGGCGGCGGGAAAAGTATCATTGAGCAGGCCGATAAAGCCACCAATCAACCCGGCAAACGCGCCAAATTCCAGCAGGACGTGCTGATTCAGAATGCCGCGCCGCAGCGACTGCCCGGCCATGACCAGAATATGCCAACCCGCACCAAAAACCGTTAGCAAAGCCATGCCAATCATCAAAGGGCGGAACCAGGGCTGCCGGTATCCCAGCCAACTGGCCAGCATCATCAACGCCGTCAGCAGGGTAAAAGTTCCAGCGACGATCAGCCGGTTGCGGGCTTCGCGCAGTTCTGCCTGTTGTTCTTCGTAAGCCCGTACCTTGTCACTGTCGCGCACAGTGTAGCCAATCTGACGCAGGGTATCGCGCAGTTCGGTGGGGGTGCGTTTGGCCGGGTCGTACTCGATCAACGCTTCTTCGTGGGCCAGGCTGACGTGTACGGCCGTCACTCCATCCATCCGGCCCAACGCCTTCTCAATCGTCATCGTGCAAAAAGAACAGGCCATTCCGCCAATTTTCACTTGTAGTTTGTCATTTGTTTGCGTCATCATCACATTTTGTAGGGCGATTTGGCAAATCGCCCTACTCCTTAAAAAACAAAAATCTCAGGCCGCAACCACGACCTGAGATGGAGTATACAGTTTCCAGTAACTGGAAAGTCAAGCAATTTCCGCTTTAATTGCCCGATTCTCGATCAAATGACAGACACACTCCTTGTCTGCGATCACATCCAGCGAAATACTTTCCGCCTGTCGCTGCACATCTTCCAGTTCCTTCCGCAACTGATTCAGGGCGGCAATTTTGGCGTCAATCACAGCCAACTGCTTTTGCACTAAATCCGTCACATAGAGGCAGGGCGCTTCCCCACCCTCGCGTAAGGCCAGAATTTCGCCAATGTCGTCCAGGGAAAAATCAAGCTCACGGGCGCGCAGGATAAAAGCGATGCGGTCAATATCCGCCTGCCCGTATACGCGGTAGCCGTTTTCCGTGCGCTGCGCCGAGGGAATCAGGCCGATTTCCTCGTAATAGCGGATGGTTTTGGGATTAATGCCCAGTTCGCGGGCCACACGGCCAATTTGTTTGAGTTTGGTCATTGCTTTGCTGAAGATAGTTCCACCTCATATCCTATCCAATCCAATTCCGCTTTGACTTTATCCAGATCGGTTTCCTCTCCGGTCAGAACCAGTTCAATCAACTGCGTTTTATGGTCTGCCCTGATGACGTTGACGCCGGGCAGTTGGGAGAGGGTAAAAGTGACGGTGCGCTCACAGCCACCGCAGTGCATTGTTTGCGGGCCAGTAATTTTGAGGGTGGTTTTTGTGGACATGGGTTGTTTCCTTTAGCTGAATCTGAGTAGTCAGTTTATACGTGTTCACCATTATAGACGTTCCAGTAGCTGGAAGATCAAGGGGCTGTTCAGATTCCGTTAAGGTGCAAAGGATCAGAAAAACAACGTAATCGGGTCAACACTACTCGCCAAACGTGGGATGATTTGCAAATAACGGCGATCCAGGTCGAAAACGGCCGTACAAATCGTCGCCAATGGATCGTCACCGGCAGCCGTGCGGCAAATGGGAAACGATTTGTTGGCACAATCGCTGAGAATAGCCAGCACATCCGCCTCATCCAAATCAACCTTACCATGCATCAACTCACCGGCCCGTTTCACCCGTTCCCGACTGGATGTGTCCACAAACTGCTCTGTTTCCTCCATGTCCAGATAATGATTGGCATGGTAATATACCCCATCAATTTCCCGGATGTGATGTCGGTTGCCTGGGGCCGTCTCCACAACAACCACCCGCCGCTCATCTGCGGAACCGATGGTGTAGCTGAACCCGCCAGCCCGCCCCGGCACTGTGGCGCGGGCAATGGCGTCATCCAGTGAGGTGGCTGCCAGCAAGGAACGGGCCACAAAGTGTCGCCCAACGCCCATCTCGATGTGACGCGGGCGCACGTTGTCTACGGAAAAGCAAATCCCCGCGCTGTTGCCGCCAAACGCATTGCCGCACAAGAATCCGGGATAGGAAAAGGCAGTAAAGGCAGGTTGGCCGGGAATTTTTGCCCGTACCAGATACGCCGTATCCGCCAGAGCAACGTCGCCGTCCTCATTGTGGCCGATAAGTGCGTGATTGGCCGTTAGCACGGCGCAGTCGGAGCAGCCAAACAAGGCGTGTTCGCGCATATAGTCCCGGTACTCGCCGCGCATGTTGACGAGGAAGAGATGGTGAAACGGCCGTCCCGCCCCCGCTGCAATTCCGGCCAACTCAGCCACATAATCCGGGTATCGCCGCCGGTTGATGTCCCGATATTGCCGGTACCGCGCCTGCCCTACGGCCGTCTGGTGATAAGCAAGCAGCTTTTGCATAAAGGGATACGCATCTAAAAAACGGTTAATCTGCCCGGCAAATCGTTCTCCAATAGCCAGGCCAATTTCCTCATACGTGCCAGAAATATCGATCTGTTCCATTTCGCCCTACTCGCCTAACGTCGCTAATAATTCGGGGATAGTCTTCGTTTGAGCCAAAAGATGTAAGGCGATTTTGCAAATCGCCTTACAATAGGCGAAACGAAGACCATTCCCAATAATTCAGACATTATAGACCGCTTCCAGGCAAAACAAAATACAGATCGGCACAAGCTCCGTTAATGCTATAATCCCCCTATGCTCACACTCTACAGTTGGAACGTCAACGGCCTGCGCGCCGCCGCCAAAAAAGGATTCCTCGACTGGCTCCACACCGCCCAACCAGACATCCTCGGCCTGCAAGAAACCAAATGCTCCCCGGATCAGTTAGATGAGGCTTTGCGCCAGCCGGAAGGCTACCATACTTATTGGGGCGTCTCTGAGCGACCAGGATACAGCGGCACAGCCCTCTACACCCGGCAAAAACCCAACCACATACAGATCGGTCTGGGCATTCCCCAATATGATCGGGAAGGGCGCACCATCGTCGCCGAGTATGACGAGTTTGTCCTCCTGGTGGCCTACTTCCCCAACGGCGGCCGGGACTTAAGCCGCGTCCCCTTTAAGATGGCCTACTGCGCCGATTTCCTCGACTACTGCAACCAACTGCGCCAACAGGGCAAGCACGTCATCTTTTGCGGCGACGTCAACACCGCCCACCAGGAAATTGACCTGGCCCGCCCCAAACAAAACCAAAAACACACCGGCTTCCTGCCGGAGGAACGCGCCTGGATCGATCAGGTCATCGCTGCCGGTTACGTAGATACCTTCCGCGCCCTGCATCCGGATCAAACAGACGCCTATAGCTGGTGGACGTACATTTCCAACGCCCGCAGCCGCAACGTAGGTTGGCGACTGGATTATTTCTTTGTCAGCGAAGAACTCATGCCGCACGTCGTGGCCGCCGACATTCATACCGATGTGTACGGCTCTGATCATTGTCCTGTCAGTCTGACGCTGGACTTTGAGCGCAATTTGTAAGGCGATTTGGCAAATCGCCCAACACCAGAGAAATGTGATGAACGAGCAAGAAGCCAAACAACGCATTATCGAATTAACCAAACAACTCAACAAATATGACTACTATTACTACGTCCTGGACAATCCCCTGATTGCCGACGCCCAATATGACGCCCTGCGTCGGGAATTGATCGCCCTGGAAAAGCAGTACCCGCAGTTTGTCCAGCCGGATTCACCCAATCGCCGCGTAGGGCCGCCCCAAGCCGGCAGCAACGCCTTCCCCCCCGTCCCTTACGAAATCCCCATGCTCAGCATCAGCGACGCCTGGAGTGATGCGGAAATCCGGGCATTTGACCAGCGGGTGAAGACGCAGTTAGGGGTAACAGAGGTGGTCTACATGGGCGAACCGAAATACGACGGCCTTTCCTGCAATCTGCGCTACGAAAACGGCCTGCTGACGCGCGGCTCTACACGGGGCGACGGCCGTACCGGAGAAGACGTCACCCCCAACGTGCGCACCATCCACGCCATCCCCCTGCGCCTGCGCGGTGATGCGCCCGCTCTGGTCGAGGTGCGCGGTGAAGTGATCATGCCCAAAGAAGCGTTCAAACAGCTAAACAAAGAGCAGGCCGCTGCCGGGCTGCCCCTCTTTGCCAATCCGCGCAACGCCGGGGCCGGTTCTCTGCGCCAGCTTGATCCCGCCGTCACCGCCCGGCGCGGCCTGCTGTTCTTCGGCTGGGGCATTGGCCTACACCAGGGCTGGGACCCGCAAACTCAGGACGAACTGCTCAAGCAGCTAGAAGCGTGGGGTTTCCGCGTAGACCCCCACCGCCGCCTCTGCGCCAATATTGACGACGCGCTGGCTTACCACCGGGAAATGACCAAAATCCGGGAGCAGCTGCCATTTGACATTGACGGCATCGTGATCAAGGTGAACAATCTGGCCTGGCAGGCGAAGTTAGGCCACACAAGCCACGCCCCCCGCTGGGCTATCGCCTACAAATTCCCGGCCCGCGAAGCCACCACCAAAGTCAAGGACATCATCGTGCAGGTAGGGCGCACGGGCGCGGTGACCCCGGTCGCCGTGCTGGAACCGGTCAACATCGGCGGGGCCGTGGTGGAACGGGCCACCCTGCACACGGCCGATTTGGTGCGGCAAAAAGACATCCGCATCGGCGACACGGTGACGGTGAAACGAGCCGGAGACGTCATCCCGGAAGTGGTCGCGCCCATCACCGCTTTACGCACCGGGCAGGAACGCATCTTCCACATGCCCACTACCTGCCCCGTCTGCGGTACCCCGCTGGAAAAAGATGGCGCGTACTGGATTTGCCCCAATGCGGCTTGCCCGGCGCAGCTTGTGGGCCGGATTGTGCATCTGGCTTCCCGCCGCGCCTTTGACATTCACGGGCTGGGGGAGAAAAGTGTGCAACAAATGATAGACCATGACCTGCTCCACGACCCGGCTGACGTATTTCGCCTGCAAGCGGATAATCTGGCCCAACTGCCGGGCTGGGGGCCAAAACGCGCCCAAAATCTGGCGGCGGAAATTGAACAGCATAAAACCATCAGCCTGGCCCGTTTTCTGAATGCCTTGTCTATTCGCGGGGTGGGTTTCCGGGCCGCAGAGCTGCTGGCGGAACATTTTGGCACATTGGCAGCTTTGCAGGCGGCGGATGCGGCGACGATTACGGCCGTACCCGGCATCGGCCCCAACGTCGCCCGCAACGTCGTCCACTTCTTCGCTGAACCGCACAACCAGGCCCTTATCCGTAAAATGCTGGCGGCCGGCGTGACCATCCGGCCGGCAGTGCCAGGCACGGGGTAAAGGGTCATGGTTATTAAAACTTCTACACCCCGTGCCTGGCACTTCTTAAAAAGGGATACGGCATGATTGAAAATGAAGAAACGTGGCAGGTAGACGGCCGTAGCCTCCCCGTCAGCCATCTGCAAAAAACATTCTGGCCGGAAGATGGCCTGAGCAAAGGGGAGATGCTGGCCTATTACCGGCAGATGGCCCCCCTCATGCTGCCGTATTTTAAGGACAGGCCGGTAACGGTGCGTGTTTTCCCCAACGGCATTCACGGCTTCTCTTACTATCGGCGCGATCTGCCGGATAACGCCCCGGACTGGCTGCGCCACGCTGATTATGAACCGGTGACGACGGGCAAGGCCATCCAGGTTCCCCTGATTGACGACGCGGCCGGACTGCTCTGGCTGGCAAACCAGGGGGGCATCGAGTTCCATTTGTGGGCTTCCCGGCTGCCGAATCTGGCCGAACCGGACATGGCAATTTTTGACTTGGATGTGGGGGGAAAGGCGGATTTTGGGGATGTGCTACAAGCAGCTTTACGGTTGTGGGAGGCGTTAACAGCCGTCAACCTGCAAAGCTATCCCAAAACCAGCGGCGGGACGGGGCTGCACGTCTACGTCCCGCTGGCGGATGGCTATACATTTGAGTTTGTGCGAAATTGGGTAAAGGAGATGGCAGCGCAACTGGCGGCAGCCCATCCCGATTTGATTGCTGTGGCTCACGGCCGTACCCACGAAGGCCAAACAGTAACCATTGACTATGCGCAAAACAGCATTGGCCGCAATACAGCTGCCCCCTACACGCTGCGAGCGCACCCCGGCGCGCCGGTATCTGCGCCGCTAACGTGGGATGAAGTGGCCGACGGCCGTATCACCCCCGCCGATTTCAACATTCATACGATGCCGCAGCGCACGGCTGTTCACGGCGATCTTTTTCTACCGGTTTTGACGCAAAAACAATCTATTCCTGAAGGGACACTTTCCCAATGAGGATTTTTTAGTACGGCCAAACCCCGCTCCTTTCCGGTAAATCGTTCAAATTAAAATAGGCGGCCCAAAATTGCCGGCGGCGACGGGGCAGCAAGCGCCACCCGGCTTTTTGCACCCATCCCGCTATCCGACGTTCTTCATATCGGGCAAACAACCAACGAATCTCCTCTTTCCCGCCATAAGCCAGAGTACGCTCCATAATAGTGAAAGCGTGCTTGTCCGGATCGAGTTGTTCCAGTTTGTACTCCTGAAAAGCCGGCCGTAAACTGAGCGGGATGCCTTTTTCTGTTTGCCCTGCC
>JALUPA010000728.1 GCA_027054335.1 Ardenticatenaceae bacterium | reverse complement strand
GGATAGCAGGTACATATGCTTTGCCCGGTTTAGCTGATCTCATCCAACAGCAATCGCCAGCTTTTCATCCTTTACCAACAGGGGAGTTCGGTTAACTCTGTCTCCCCTATTTATTGAGAAGATACTGCGTGACCTTAAAAAGCCTTACATCAATTCCTGCTTTTTCCATACTCGCGGCTAAATATAGAACACCAAAAGGTGGAAATTCTTTTCGATCTGAATGATATTTTGCTATTTCGTATACCTCTGGATAAATAACTGCGACTCTCATATATTCTCCTTTGACAGAGTATTTTTACTAAAAACCCTGTCGTTTGACTTGCATTTGGTATTCTGCTGGCTAACGAAATAAGCGTTTCATGCGGCGCGGCCATGAGAAACAATCACAATAGCCTTTAAATCAGCCGCCGCATAAACGTTGTTGAACTAAGCCGTTGAAAGCAGATCAAGATTTCTTTGAGGATTAAGGCAATCTCCAAACTGGCCTAACCCGGAAACACGATCCAATTCCAGGTACAGTATAGCCAGAAGGGAGAAAAGATGTCAACAGAAAAAGCATCATCGTCTACCAAATAAATGAAATGAGGCTAACATAGCTGCTGCCAAGCGCGAATACATCGTTATCAGGCAGGGCAAAACACCGAGCAGACAGCCGGCCGAACCAAAAAGAAGCGGGTCAAGCCACAGGAGGCCAGCGGCTGCGGGGCCAGATACGCTGGCGATGCGTCATCACTTGACCACAGCGGGGGCAGCGAACAACTTGTTCTGCTGGCTGGGCTGGAGATGCCGAAGTTAAGATGGTTGTTTCAGGTCGGGCAGGCAACAACTGCTGTCGAATCAACTGTAAGCGGGGGCGCAGGCCGGCAGCAAAAAAGCCGTAATAGCGTACCTTGACAAACCCTTTGGGCAGCACATGCTGCAAGAAACGCCTGATAAACTCCATAGCCGCCAACGTGCAAGTACGTGGTTTACCAGTTTCCGAAGCGAAGTAACGAAAGGTAACCTTGCCCTGCTTCACTTTAAGGATACGCCGGTTGGAAATGGCCACCCGAAAGATGTAAGGAGCCAGGTATCTTAGGGCTATCCGGCCGTCCCCCACCGGTTTGCAATGAACGACCCAAGGTTGTTGCCAAACTGTTGCCGGAACCTGAGCATAGAATGGCGTTTGTTTGAGCGCGTCCCTAAACTTGGCCCGAAATAAAACGGACAAGGCGCGCACCGGTACCAGGAAATTATGCCGGCCGGAACGCCAACGGCCGTTCCCATCCACGCCGCCGCCAGGAACCAGAAAATGGACATGAGGATGATAGGAAAGGTTACGCCCCCAAGTGTGCAAAACCCCCACCATCCCCATCTGACCGCCGACAAAGCGTGGGTCCTGGGCCAACTGCTGCGTCGCCGCTGCCGCCGTGCGGAAAAGCAGATTGTAAATCAACTTCTGCCGGCCCAAAGCCAACGGGCGCAGCGCTGCCGGCAGGGTAAAGGTGAGCAAGAAGTAAGGCACAGGCAGCAGCAATTCTTCCTGCCGTTCCAGCCAATCCTGACCCGCTCGATACTGACATTTAGGACAATGCCGGTTCTGGCAAGAGTGATAGCTGTATTGGCAAGTCTGACAGGTGGGGCAAGTGTAAAGCTGGCCGCCGAAAACGGCCGTGCGGCAGTGAGCAATATCATACAGCGCCCGGCGGTGGCTGGGAAGCAGTTGTTCTTGATAGGTTTGTTGGTAAGCTAACCCAAACTGTTGGAAAATATGGGCCAACTCTACCATGGGGCTGGCTCTGCCTCTGGCGACAACTCGGCCATCATCTGGTTAATAACGTCAATGGCTCTGGACTGGACATCACGGGTTAAATGCGTGTAGATGGCTGTTGTCTTGAGGGAACTGTGGCCCAGATAACTCTGGATAACCCGTAGATTGACGCCCGCTTCCAGCAAATGGGTAGCGTAAGAATGACGCAAGGTATGTACCGAGGCCCGCTTTTGGATGCCGCTGTCCGCCAAAGCCGCTTTGAAGGCGCGCTGCACACCGCTGGCGCACAAGGGCGCCGTAGCATGGGGTTGCTGGCGGGCGGGAAAGAGCCATTGCGGGTGATGATGGGAGCGCCATTGTTGGCGCAGCAGGGCGAGAGTAGTATCCGGCAAGGGCACATAGCGGTCTTTAGCCCCTTTTCCCTGGCGAATGTGAAGCAGATGGCGGTCACTGTCAATATCGGCCACCTGCAACCGTACCCCTTCTCCCAGGCGCAAACCGCAACTGTAAATCGTCGTCAGGCAAACCCGGTAATGAAAGCGGCGCAGCCGGGCTAATAGCTGCCGCACTTCCTCCTGGCTGAAAACAACCGGCAGTTTGCGGCTCTTGGGCGGTTGTACCAGGTCAAAGACAGCCCACTCTTGTTGCAATGTTTGTTCATAGAAAAACTTGATGCCGCAAAGAGCAATAGTGAAAGCGCTGCGAGAAGCCCTTTTCTCCTGCTTGAGATAGAGAAAATAAGCGCGGAGTTCCTCTTGAGCAACCTGATCCGGGGGCTTGCCGAAATGCTCGGCCAGTTGGCGCACGGCGCGCAGATAAGCAGCCTGGGTCTTGGGGGCAAGACCGCGTAGTTGCCTGTCTTCCAACATGCGTTGACGTAATGGGGTCATGACTATACCTCCTACAAACAAATGAAGCGGATAAAGTTTGTAGAAAATATAACCATAAAAAGCGGGAGAGGTTAGGGGTTGAGGTTCCTGCGCGAAGCGCTTAGTTCAACATTATATTAGCCCGACGAGGGGTCTTGCGAAGTAAGGCGTTTTCGTCTATACAAGACCTGTTTTCCTTTTCTCATCGTGTATAGACCCTGCTGCGGGGCAAAAACGAGAATGAGATGCCGAAATTGGCGTCTATGGATGAAATCAAGGTATTTAAGCGGAATAGCATTCGGGTTAAATCTCCTATAGCGGGTAAAAACACGATTTGAGTATAGTATAAAAGTTTCGCTGGAAAATATCAATAACAAATGAGGAGCTAATTGGTGCAAGCAAAACCAAAATTGTTAGATCAGTTTCGCTATGCGCCTCTTCGAAACTGGTGGTTCATCAGGATTTCGCGGGGTTTGGACGTGATGCGTGACACGTGATACGTGATTTTCTCTGGTCACGTATCACGCATCACGTTTCATTTGGCGATTAGCAGATTTCGGGGTTTAATGGATTATGCACATTTTCTACCACCCGGAACACACGCGGCATGACCCGGCGCTGCTGCACCGGCCGGATATGCCGCAGCGCAAGGCGTATTACGCGGAAGTGGCGGAACGAGGGGAGTTAATCCACACGGCCGTCGTTGAAGCCGGGTTGGGGTCGGTTTCCACGCCGGGGGATTTTGGCCTGGAGCCGATTGCCGACGTACACCGGCACGAAATGCTGACGCTGCTGCAAACGGCGTATGACCGCTTTTTGCTGGAAGCGGGCGCCGAACCGGCCATCCCGAATACGTTTAGTGTGCGCCACATGCTGCGCCGCCATTCGCAAACAATTTTGGGCCTGCTGGGGCAGTATTGCTACGACACCTCCTCCCCTATTTTCAAAGATACCTGGGACGCGGCTTACTGGAGCGCGCAAACGGCGTTGAGCGCGGCGGCGCTGGTAACGGCCGTAGGCGAGCAAACAGCTTACGCCCTCTGCCGGCCGCCGGGGCATCACGCAGCAACCGATATGTTTGGCGGGTTCTGCTATCTGAATAACGCGGCAATTGCCGCTAACTGGATGGTGCAGCAAGGGCAGCGGGTAGCAATTCTGGACGTTGATTACCATCACGGTAACGGCACACAGGCCATATTTTACGGCCGTGCCGAAGTCCTGTTCTGCTCCCTTCACGCCGATCCCTTTAAGGAATACCCGTACTACTGGGGTTTTGCCGATGAATACGGCCGTGGCGCGGGCAAGGGGTACAATTTCAACTTTCCCTTGCCGCCGGGCACGGAAGAAGCAGCTTACTTGGCCGCATTGGGCCAGGCGTTGACCCGGATTCGGGCATTTGTGCCGGATGCGCTGGTGGTGTCGCTGGGGGTGGATACGGCCGTAGGCGATCCGGTAGGCAGTTTCCGGCTGGAGCAAGAGAGTTACGGCCGTATCGGCGCTCAAATCGCGCAACTCAACCTGCCCGCCGTCGTCGTCCAGGAAGGCGGCTATTTGCTGCCCACCCTGGGCCACAACGTGGTCGCATTTCTTCAGGGATTGACACAAGCCGCCGAATAATGTAACTTGTAAAACGATTTTCCAAACATCTCTACACTCCGGAGGTTTCATGTCACCGACAAACAACAGTCGTTCCCTGCGCGTCATCATTATTGCCATTGCCGCCACGATACCCCTGTGTATCTTCCCGTTTATCCTTCTGGCGTCCGGCGGCCAGGGCAACAGCGCCATCTTTCCCATCCTGTTCTTTTGCGTGCCCACCGCGCTGTTAGTCGGCGGAGGGCTTGTCTGGTTTGGCATACGCAAATATTCCCACAGCCGTTTGGGAAAGCCAGACATCCTCATCTCCAAAGACGAACTGCGGGTAGGCGAATCATTTAGCGTCCAGTTTGCCCACACCTTTGCCAACGACATCACTCTGGAAGAACTTGTTGTCCAGCTTGTCTACCGGGAAACAGCTACCTACCAGCAGGGTACCAACACGCGCACCGTCACCTATGAAGATGTCATCGAAGAATACGAACTGCCGGCCGGGGATTATCGCGCCGGGTATATGATGGCGGAAAATTACACCATGCGCATTCCACCCGACGGAATGCACACACTGCGGGTGCGGCGCAACCGGATTCAATGGTTTGTCCGGGTGAAGGCCGGTATTCCCAAGCTGCCCGATTATGTAGAAACGTTTGAACTAACCGTCATTCCGGAACTGGCGCACGAGGAGGAATTTTAAGCATGGCTACCGAATTTGACATAACGATGCACGGCGGTTACGACGACATGGGTGTTAAATATTTTCGGCCGGGCGATTCGGTCCAGGGAAACGTGACCGTCATTCCCGGCAAGGATTTGGACTGCCGTCATCTGTACATCCGGCTGATCTGGCATACGGAAGGCCGGGGCACGCGCTATCTGGACAAGGTGGAGGAGATAGACGTCTTTCAGGGTAAGCTGCAAAAAGGAATGCCGCGCACGTTTGACTATGCCTTCACCCTGCCCCGCGACCCGTGGAGCTACGACGGGCATTATATCAGCGTGGTCTGGAAGATACAGGCGCAGATTGATTTGTCGTGGAGTTCAGACCCGGTGGGAGAAAAGGCGTTTGTTATGTCGCCGCGCGTAGATACGGGCAGCGGCGCGTTTGCCTGATGGCGTGATTTCAGGCATCACGCATCCCGTAACTCATCCCGTCCGGCCCTGACCAGTTCAAAAAAGCGGGGATCGTTGCGGGTGTTATTATCCCGCCGGGGGGGTAAATCAATCTCAATGATTTTTACGATACGGCCAGGGCGGGCCGACATGACAGCTACGCGGTTGGACAAAAAAACAGCTTCGGTGACGCTGTGCGTAACAAAAATAATGGTACTTTGCGTCTGCTGCCAGATTTTTCGCAGTTCGAGGTTCATGCGTTCGCGGGTCATCTCGTCCAATGCGCCGAATGGTTCATCCATCAAGAGGAGTTTCGGCTTTGTCACCAGAGCGCGGGCAATGGCCACGCGCTGTTGCATCCCGCCAGATAGCTGCCAGGGATAATGGCCGGCAAAGCCGGCCAGTTCCACCAGGGCCAACATCTCTTTGGCCCGCTCCTGCCGCTCTTTTTTGCTCACTTTACGCAGTTCCAGGGGGAGCTGCACATTTTCCAGCACGGTGCGCCAATCATAGAGGACAGGGGATTGAAAAACGATGCCGTAATCTTGTTCGAGGCGGGCTTGTACGGCCGTTTTGCCATTAACAAACAGTGCGCCGCTGGTAGGCTCAAGTAAATCACCCACCAGACGCAGCAAGGTAGATTTGCCACAACCGGTAGGGCCAATCAGGGAAACAAATTCACCGGGAAAGACGTCCAGATTCACCTCCTGCAAGGCCACTGTCTGGCTTGCCTGCCCCGGATTGAAGATTTTGCTGAGGTTTTTGATAGAGACGACAGGTGTTTCGGACATCAGTTTTCCTAAACCACTTAGTACAGTGCGGCGTAAATAACATGATGGTTTGTAGTAACGACTTTAGTCGAGATGAACCGCTAAAGCGGTTACTACGAACCCTTGAGAAACTTACACCGCACTGTACTAGATCGGAGAGATTGAAGCAATCTGGAAGAACTTACTTTTCGATCAGAAAGATAAACTCTTTGTTTGGTTCCTGCGCCTCTTTCAACCATTGGTGCGTCCATTTCATATCGGCCATCACATTCCTTTTGTAATCCAGTTCAATTGTTTTGATGAGTTTGCCGTGTCTGGTCAGAACGTCGTGCAGTTGGGCCGCAGTGGCCCGGCCGCCGGAACTGTAAGACAAGGCAACGTAACGGGCCTTCGCCGCGGCGATTAGCCCGTCTATGGCTTTGACGGCAATAAACTGACCGGTATCGTCCTGGCGGAACTCTTCAAAGACAGAGGCGGCCACAACGTCTGACGTATCCTGACGGCGCATAACTTTGCCAAACAGGGGCGGCTTGTCATTTTTGATGATGGTTGTCCAGACGTGATAGTAGGCAGCGTAACGCACTCTGGAAGGGGGCATTTTTTCGTTGTTGGAACCGTAGGGTGGGTCAAAATAGGCAAAATCGGCCTGGACTTTTGGGCTGGCGCGGAAGATGTCGTCTTTGATAACGACGTTGTCTCTGGTATTGACGAAAAGATCGGGCACTTTCAATTTCATCGTTTTGTAGGAACGGGGCGACCATTTTTTCAGGTAGGAAACAAAATGCCCCATAGTGTTATCTACTTCGTCCAAAGCCAGAATCAGGGAGGTGAGGGCCACGGCTTTTTCGATTTCGTCCAGGTTGAGCCGGTCAATTTCGTCGCGGATGGCGTCCAGTTTGCGCGTGTTGTGAACTTGCCACGGTTTTTTACGGCCGTCTGCCTGCACGGCACGGCCGTCATAATCAACCCCGCCATAATGCTCCGTAAACCAACCATCATATCCCGCCAGGGCATTCAGGTGATCTATCAATTCCTGATAATATGAAGGCGGATGCTGGTTTTTCAGATAACACAAGCCAAAAATATAAGACCATTCAGCCACATCGCAGCTTGTTACCTGATAGCCCAAACGGGCAAATGCCTGTGAGACCCGCGTCGTGCCGGAAAAACCGTCAAAAATAGTAGCCACCGGTAAATTATCAACCAGCGAAATGAT
>JALUPA010000727.1 GCA_027054335.1 Ardenticatenaceae bacterium | reverse complement strand
GGTAACGGCCGTCTGGCAGCACAAAAACGCGGATAGGCGTCAACCAATTCGCCAATGCGGCCAGGAGAACGGCCGTGCCAATCAACCCCAGAATAGCTTTGGGCGGTTTCCAGGAGAGATAAGCGGCCGTTGTGCCGCCTACGGCGCAGGTGTTCAGCAGCAAAACGATAAGTGACAGATTAGGATAGGCAAACCGGGCAGAAAAATAGATGGAAAATTCCCAAACGATGGCCAGGATGATGGTGATGAGCAGCCAGCGGGTTTGGTCTTTATCTTGCCCGCGCCGTATATGGGGAGTAAGCAGGAGGATAGTGTATAAGATGGCGCCTATGAGGGGAATGTAAAGATGGGCCGAATAAGTTTCCATAAACCTATTGTAACGGCGGAAGATAGTTGTGACAATCGGTAATCAGTGATTGGTAATTGATGTACGGTGGGTGGTATGCCGAGACGGTTATGGTTAATGACAAAGGCGCGGCAACAGCCGCGCCTTTTTTGGCGGAGAGGGTGGGATTCGAACCCACGATTGGGAGTTACCCAATACACGCTTTCCAAGCGTGCGCACTAAGCCACTATGCGACCTCTCCGAATGCAAGAGAATTATAAAACCGGGCGGGTTAGTTTGCAAGTTACCGGTACAGGCTATAATCTTTAGGTTGGTAAATTGTTGATGCGTGATGCGTGAAGACGTGATGCGTCGTTGTTTCTTACGTCTTTACGCATCACGTTTTCACGCATGAGGTTTTATGACACAGTCTGTAAGCAAAACAATTCTCGATAATGGCCTGACTGTTGTCCTGAAAGAGATGCACCACGCGCCGGTGGTGAGTTTTATGGTCTGGTATCGGGTGGGCAGCCGGAATGAGCCGACGGGTCTGACCGGCGCGGCCCATTGGGTGGAACATCTCATGTTTAAGGGGACGGAGAAATTCCCGCACGGGGCATTGGACCGGCTGGTTTCGCGGGAGGGGGGCGTTTGGAACGCTTTTACCTGGCTGGATTTTACGGCGTTTTACGAGACGCTGCCGGCCAACCGTATTGATTTGGCGCTGGAGCTGGAAGCAGACCGCATGGTCAATTTGCAGATGGCTGAGGCGGACGTGGCGGCGGAGCGGCAGGTGATTATTGCCGAGCGGCAGATGTATGAGAATGATCCCCGCTTTTTGTTGAATGAGGAGTTGAGTGCGATTGCCTTCCGGGTGCATCCGTATCACCATGAGATAATTGGCGATCTGGCAGATTTGCAGACGATGACGCGGGCGGATTTGCAGGGTTTTTACCGGCGGTATTATGCGCCGAACAATGCGGTGATTGTGGCGGTGGGGGATTTTGATACGGCCGTCATGCGGCAAAACATCCAAAAACAGTTCGGCGGCATCCCGGCCGGCGATCCCGTCCCTCCGGTAACACGACAGGAACCGGCGCAGCGGGGGGAGCGGCGCGTCGTCGTGCAGGGGCCGGGGGATACGCGCTATCTGACCGCTGCCTGGCGCGCGCCGGCGGCCACCCATCCCGATTATTTGCCGTTGACGCTGCTGAACGCTGCTTTTGCCGGGGGGAGCAGCCTGGGCATGTTTGGCGGGGGCGGCAGCAACAAAAGTTCCCGGCTGTATAAGGCGTTGGTGGATACGGGGCTGGCGGCTGTGGCTTATGGCGGCCTGGCCCCGACGATTGACCCCCATTTGTACGGCATTAACGCGGTGGTCCAAAACGGCCGTACCCTCCCCGAACTGGAGGACGCCCTCCACGCCGAATTGGCCCGCCTGCAAACTGATCCCATCACCCCGGCGGAACTGGCGAAAGCGATGAAGCGGGCCAAAGCAGAGTTTGTGCTGGCGGGAGAAAGTATCACCGGGCAGGCGCAGCTTTTGGGGCTAACGGAATGTACGGTAGGGGATTACCATTGGTATGAGTCAGCGCTGGAGCGGCTGGCGCAGGTGACGTTGGCGGATTTGGAACGGGTGCGGAGGCGGTATTTGGACGGCCGTAACCGGATTGTAGGCTGGTATGAACCGGAAGGAAACGACCATTTTTAATAAGATTGGAGTTCAGACACTTGATTTGGCTAGGGGGATAAGTGGTGATGCAGAAGCACTCTCACTCAAATATGCTTGAATTGTATTTTATTCAGGGATAGGTAGCTGTGGACGGCGCTATTTCCCACTCTACCAAAGAGTAAGTGCAATCTTGATTACTTTCGTAATTGCCTGCGCTCAAGAACATGCGGTCGTTTGTACCCCATCC
>JALUPA010000726.1 GCA_027054335.1 Ardenticatenaceae bacterium | reverse complement strand
GCTCGCTGCCGTTCACGCCGTTCTCGGTCAAGCTGTCGTCGTCGAGCTAATGTTTGTTGTCGTGAAACTTTTTTGGTACGCTGTTTACTCGATGGGCGATCTTTCATGTGAACCTCCTTTAGCTAGATGTTTACAGGAAGATATCCCATTTTAATTCTTTTCTATTTCGTTATGTTAATGTTCAAATGTCTGTTTAATGTACATATTTAAGGCAATAATGCCCAATATAAGTAACAGTACATATGATAGTGGAACAGGAATACCAACAACGAAAACTTTTTTGGTGTGTAATTTTTTAGCGAAGTTTTTCCACGACATTTTCTGTGGTTCTCCGGGCTTTTTGCAAAAAACGACTAATATCGCCATCACCTGTATACCATAGATATTCATAAGCGTGGTATGTTACTTTACCTGTATTCCAGTTTACCGTGTAAAGAGGAATGTACTCGGTTTCGCTATAAGTAATCCCAGCGCCTTTCCCACATGCCAACATAAATGAATTTGAATAAGCGCGATCATAAATCCCAAAATCGCCGGGAGTCCAGGCATGGCCAATTGTTGCGCCGACTCCATAATATCCACTGGCGCTGCCGCTGAGAGAACGGAAATTGCCACTGTAATTCAGATTGTCCTCGCCAATATTGTACACAAGTGATACAAGTGCATTATCCACAACGGTTCCTGATGAAGCTCTTGCGCTACCGCCTAAAACAAGAAATACTGTCGCTTTGGTTGTGTGGAAATTATACAAGTATTCTACTCCCACAACCGGCCCTACGGAAATAGATTGATACTGCCGCCATGGTTCTAATGGAACGTTAGCAAATACCGATATACCATCTGGCAATGGTCTTGTTGACGGAGGCAATGTAATAGAACCAGTTGCTGGCGGCCCATATTTGGAGTCATCGCCAATGTAACGGGGCGGGTAAGCACGCTGAAAAACCATTCTCTGCTGTTCCAATAGTTTCATCTGGTTTATGGTCAATTCGCCAACGTATTCCCAATCAACATTGTATTTGTAGTACATGTATTCTGCATAGCTCCAACAAGCGTCATCTCCGATTTCCTCGCAGAGGCCGCTGTGGTCAGTTTTGTTGACGGGGTTATTGCTGACGTAGGCGTAGTCGTGTTGGGTGGATGGCCTGTAGGCATAGCCGGGGAACGGGTCGCGGGACATGAAGATTTTTAGGCCGGGGTTGTAGTAGCGGGCGCGGAGGTAGAGCAGGTTGGCTGCGCCGTCAAACTGCTCGCCGGTGAAGGCGTAGGTTGTGCCGCTGCTTCCGGTTTGGGCCAGCACATTGCCGTATGGTTCGTAAGTGGTGGCGGTTTCCAGCGTGCTGCCGGCCATCTCCTGGCGCGCGCTGCCCAGGCCGTCAGTGAGCAGGGTGCGGGTTTGGGCGCCGTCGTCTTGCAGGAGCAAATCCAGGCCGTACAGGTTGGCGGTTTGAGTAGCGCCATTGTCGGCAATGAGTACCTGGGAGAGGCCGAGGTTGTCGTTGGTGTAGGTGACAGTAATGGCCTGGCTGCCGCTGTAGTCTATTTGTTGGACCCGGCCGCCGTCGCCGTCGTAGGCGTAGTGGGCAATGGGGTTGTACACGCCGCTCCCTGCGCCGGTGGTTACGGTGAGGAGCAGGTTGCGCTGGTTGTAGCTGTACCGTTGCTCCCCCGCTTCTCCGGCATTGACACCTGGCGGCAGGGTACGGGTCAGATTGCCGTTGGCGTCATAATAATAGCTGGTTGTGCCACTGGTTGCATCCGTGGCCGTCACAAGCTGGTTGGCGGCGTTGAACGTCCGGTTGACGCTGGTGGTATTGGCCCCCACGGTTTCCGTGTAGGCGGTCATGTTCCCCACAGAATCATAAACGTAATTGTACGTAGCGGTGACGCTGCCGGTGTAGCTGGTGTTTGTCAACCGGTAAAGCGGGTCGTAGCTGTACACAATCGTCGTGGTTTGCAGGCCGCCCCCGCTGCCGGCCGCCACAAAAGTATAGGCGGAACCGGCTTGCTGTCCGTATCCTGGCCCTTTGTCAGCATTATTGTAAGCAGCCCGGTGCGGTTTGGCGAAATAATAGGCGCGGGATAGTAAGTGGGCACGGCCGTTCAAGAAATATTTTGGTTCATTGGGAACTCAGGGGGTGTACCCATATATGGGGATGAAGTAAAATAAAAGTCATTTCTAAAAAATGGGAGTAGCAAATGGCTTTATATCATCATCCTCAAGTAACGATCCCACTGGATATT